>DATHGE010000020.1:0-8405 GCA_035317805.1 Flavobacterium sp.
AGGAAAGAGCCTGCTGCAACCATCAGGATGCGTTCCAGTGTGCTCACATTGACGTCGATACCCGGAATGACGCTGCCGCTTTTTTTGTGTTTCCTGATGCTGGCCAGGCGTTCGGCTTCCTGTTGGGAATAATACCCGCCATATCTGTTTGGGTCGGTTCCGGAGTGGTCAATTTTGGAGTGTGCTTTTTTTGCCAATACTTCTCCGCCGGTTGGATCGTTCGTTTTCATTGCGCTGTCTTTTAATCGTTATTAATCCGTTTTGACTTAGTGTCAGATACAAATTTATCCCATTAATGCAGCGAATGCTTTACAGTATGTTTTGAATTTGTTGCAAGATTACGATTTGCCATCGTAAGCGTTTTGCAAACCTTGGATATCAAGTTTTTTCATCTTCAGCATCGCATTCATCACGCGCCCGGTGCGCACCTGATCCGAACCGTCCATCAGCTTGCCCATGATTGTCGGCACGACCTGCCACGAAACACCAAACCTGTCTTTGAGCCATCCGCATTGCTGCGCTTTCTCATCGCCGCCGGCTTTGAGCTTTTCCCAATAATAATCCACTTCGCCCTGGTTTTCACAATATATCACCAGTGAAATGGCCTCATTAAACGTAAACACCGGGCCACCATTGAGTGCAATGAACTTTTGGTTTTCAAGTTCAAATTCGATCGTCAGCACAGTGCCTTCGGGCATTCGGTGGATTTCGTAGCCTTCTTTTCCGTAATAGGATTTCTTAAGGACCGCAGTATTTTTAAAGATTGCGGTGTAAAAGTTCACTGCTTCCTCCGCATTGGTATTGAACCAAAAGTTGGGTGTTATTTTTTGTATCGACATGATAATTGGATTTTAAGTTACCCCAAATTACCAAATCCCTCAGCAACAGTGTATTAAAGTACTCTTAAAGAAAATCAAAAGTTTGCTAAATAAACGGGGCCGTAAGCCGGTATTTGAAGGAAAACAATACGAGCCCAACCTTCGATTTGATGTCATACCGGCCAAACAGGGCCGTGCGGTATGCTTCAATCGATTTTACCGAGAGCCCCATAATGCCCGCCATCTGGTCATAAGTATATTCCTTTTCATCGCAAACGAGCTTTAGGAATTCGAATTCCCGGTCGGACAAAACGATACCGCCTTTGGCATCCTTATCAGCCGGATCCTCATAGTGGCGCATCCTTTTGAGGATCTCCGAAACGTTGTTATAGCCGATTTTTACGATATTGTCGATGGCAAATTTCAGGTCATGCGCCGTACAGTTCTTATGCAGGAAACCGCGTGCGCCATGATGGTAGGCCGCATCGATAATCTGTTCATCAAAATGCTGGGTAAGCAGCAGCACCTTGTATTCGCCTTCGAGTTCTTCGAGCGCCTGCAGCACTTCCACACCATTCTTGTTGGGCATCGAATAATCGAGGATAAACAGCTCGGGTTTGCCCTCGAGCGGAAGCGCCCCAAGGAAATCCTCGCCGTTCTCAAACTCATGGGTCACTTTATAGCTGCCGATTTTCTGGAGCAGTTCCTTCAATCCCTGGCGTACGATCTTATGGTCATCGATGATGCAAATGGTGGTCTTTTCCATGGTTATGCGTTTTTGTTTTCTGTGAGTGTGATTGAGGTGCCTTTGCCCGGAGCCGATTGTATGTCGATTCCGTAACCGATAATGGCCGCACGCTGTGTCATATTTTTGAGCCCGATCGAAACCTTTTCACCTTGGTCATTCCGGTCGAACCCTTTTCCGTTATCGGTGATTTTCATACAGAAAAGCGGATGGGTATTGATAGCAATCTCTACCGCTGTCGCTTTCGCATGCTTAAATGTGTTGTTGAGGATTTCCTGAAACACGCGGTAAATCACGATCTTCTCATTAGTGGTAAAATCTTTCCGGTTCTTGTCTTTTATCGAAAAAGTCACGGCGATACGGCTGTTCTTCTGCAGTCGCTGGATTTCGGCGGCAATCGCTTTGAGCAGGTCCTGCTGCAATAACAGTTGGCTGTTGAGCGAATGGCTGATGCTGCGGATCGACTGCGAGAGGTTGTGCACAGATTCCGAAAGCGGCTCGAGCGTTTCCTGCCATTCGGGCGAATCGAGCTTGAGATTTTCGAGTTGGAAATTGATGTAGGTGAGCTGCTGGCCCGCATCATCGTGCAGGTCCTGCGAAATATTGTGCAGCACCTGTTCCTGAGTTTCTACGATAGTGGCATTGAGCGTTTTTTGGAAATCGATATCCTTTTGGTAGATGACGCGGGTGTAGTTTTTGATTTTAGTGAAGTAGAGCCGGATCAGGACTACACAAAACGCCATGATCAGCGAAATGAAAACCATTCCAATGACAATTCCTATTGCGATATCATCCATACTTCTATTTTTTTCTCCCTATAAATGTAAATAGTAATAAGGAAATAATAAGCGGCGTTCACAAAATAGATGGCAAAATCATAGAGTTTTATCAAACCGAAAATCCGGTACGAAGTTACGGCCTTGCTGTCGAATCCAAACATGAGGCTCAAATCCAAAAAGAATAAAATGGGCGCAAACAGCAGTAAATAGGAATTGGACAAGAAGAAAGAGAGGTTTTCCTTTTTAAGTTGGTAAAAATTCTCGTAAAGGAACAGGACAATGTAAATAAAAGCCCCGATGACGAATGTATAATAATTGAAGCCGAAATAGCCGCTCATAAAAAGGAGGTTCGCCATACTAAACGCCAGAAATAGAAACAATCCCATGGTCAGCGAAACCTTGAAGGCAATATTCCTGCGCAACAGCAATAGCCAAAAGCAATCGTGAAAAATGATGCTGATGCTCATGGTCAGGCCGTTTGAGTATCCGAAAAAATAAAGCGCCGAATCGATAATCTCGGTGGCCAGGCAGGTTCCAAGAATGAGCAAAAGATAGAGATGGTCCCCGTTGCTTCGCCTCAGGCTGGCCAAGGCGAAGATAAAGGACACCAATACCATAATTTTGATAGGATTGATGTAGTTGAACATGGTGTGTTTGCTATCTCGGCTCGTTGGAGTAGTTGTAATATGCTTCAACCCCGATAATTTTTATGCAGGTAAAATCATGAGGATATAGTGGTATTACTGCTACGCCAATATAATCATTATTATCGTCAAGTTTATGACTTTCTATTAGACTTTTCAATGTCAGGCAGGAAAATAACTGTGGATCAGTCGAGTATTTCTTTACCTTATTTGGAACAGCCGTGGCTCCTGAAAGATCGAACTCTATGTAGTTTGGATACTGGTAATCTCCACCAATGGCAGCTTTTAAAACCCCTACCTTTACTTTTTTAAAATCCGCTTCATTTTTCTTGTAAAGACCATCTATTAATTCAGGATAATGGATTCGATGACTGTTTTCGACATATTTTGCAGTTTCATCATAATCAATTTTGTCTGAATTGTCCTCAAGCCATTGCGCCCTTGCATTTACATCTTTAATAAGGTCAAGATCCATAAAATATTGATTTGGGCGTTCAATATACTTTAGGTCACTATTCTTAACTGTAGCAGTAGCCATTTCTTCCAACCATAATTCAGTAGCAGGATTTCTTTTAATAACTACAGTAGAAAACGATATAGAGTTTTTAGCGACCATCATCAGTAAAGGATTTTTTAATTCCTTCTGTCTTATCAGTTTTTGCAGATTTTCAATCTTGTTAAAACTTTCAACTTTTGGTTCACACGATACAATGCCTAACAACACAGCAATTAAAACGACTGTTTTTTTCATAATTATTTGGTTTAAGGTTACGATGCAAAGATGTAGGTATTGGCAATGCGGCGAAATGGGGAAATGCCTAAATGCAATAGTGTTTTACCTAGTTCGGTATTTGATTGCTAATATAACAGATTTTGTTAAAAATATATGGAGGCAGTTGGTTTTTGTTTCAATTAGTTAAAAAGCTAAATATTTTTAGGGTTTTCTCCATTGTTATCATACAGGCCTAAAATTAACTTTGGACAGACAATAATGATTCTTGAAACTATTTTCATTAACCTTAAATACCTTTATCATGAAAAAATTATTAATCCTTATACTTTTAATCGGGTTTTTGTTTTCCTCTTGCAGCGATGATAACGATGAGGAAGAAGTGGCCGCACAGCAAACAACAGAATGCATCAAAAATACAACCACCAGAAACCGCCAAATAAATGGTTTTGATTTTAATAACTCAAGCGAGTTTTACAATCAAGTGGTCGCCAATTTTAGGTTTACACAGAATAGCGACACGTTCGCTGGTGGAAATTGTCCTTCAATGGAATGTCGCACCACATTGACTATTCAGAACCTTACGAACAAAAAAATGATTTTCGGTTACAATATTATGTTCAATCTTAATTTCGCGAATTGGAATTATGAAGGCTTTGTAACGATTCCGGCAGGACAATTGGCCGATGTTGGTTTGGTTAGCAATGGCTGTGCAAGTATCGATTTGGGTTCCATTTACATACAATCTACCATTATTACTTATGAATGAATCTGCGATTTAATAATTTTAACAAAAATTAACACAATTAAATTTATTTAATTACATTCGTCTAAGGGTCTTAGCCAGAAGCCTTTAAATACCACACTATTTTTTCTGACATGTTTGATGTCACAATAATTCCCGGATAATACCAACCGGAGAAGCTGCCGTATTTTAAAACGGACAACGCCATGCGATAAACGAAAATAAGCATTGACCCTTAAAACATTTATTATGAACAACGCCAATCCTATTTCATCCGACTCCGACCGGATTGCAAAAGGCAAAGATTTAGTGGCCATGCTGCGCGATTTATTCCTGCTTGTAATCCTCTTATTGCTTTTGATTTTTCCCGGGCGCCTCAACAGCGTATTTATCCAGGCAGGTTTTGAAGAAGGAACCATCGTCGGTATGAAATGGAAAAAAGGAATCACCAATGCAAACATACAGGTCAACGAGGCGAAGTTGACAATAGTCAACCTTACCAAAAAGCTCGACAGCGTGACACTCATGCTTGAGGAAGCCAAAAAGACTGTTTCTGATCCCGTACTCATAAAGAAAATCACCCAGATAGGGGAAAGTAGCAAAGAGTTGCAATCGGCTTCATTTAAAACCCAGGCATCACTCAGGAATATGATTGAAGGCAATGCCGCCCTGGTCAGGAATGCGCAGATTGCCGTTAACGAAAACAGTTCCTGGGGCGTAGTTTATGGCGGCGATACAACACCTAAAACTGCCGGATATGAAGTGACTACTATAGCAAAAAAACTCGATATTCCCAACCCGAAAATTTATTTCAGGCAAGGCTCTTATCGCAGTGTATCGGTGGTGCCCGACAGGAAAGAAGCTGAACAGGTACTCAGACGCACCAAAAAAAGAAGGCCTGATGCTTACATCGTTCCTATGGCAACCTGGTGTCCGGAACCGACCAAAGCAAACGGCTATCTCAAATGCGATCAATAATCAACTATTAAACCATAAAACCAAACACAATGGCTACACTATTTAGAAACTGGCTTTCCAGAAATGTCAGACACCGCGGGCTTATCCAAAGCAACGTATACAAATCAACGTTCATACAGATGATTGGATTTACGCTGATTGGACTTGGAGTCGCTTACATATCCATTTTCCTTTTCCCAAGAATCGCGCAGTACTTTTCGTGCAGCGATTCCATTTCAGGCGAAAGCATGGGAATCTGTTTTTTTATTATCATGCTTGGTGTCGGATTTGCATTCCCGGAACTGCTCAAAGGCGATAAGGACGAAGGCCTGAGCACAATGCGCATCGTGGTCTTCATGATGACCAACGTTATTTGTCTGCTGCTGATCAAAATCGGATGGAACCCGGAAATCAACAATCTCGAGGAAATCGGTCTGGATGGATATTGGGTATCCGTTATTGCCTTTATCTTTGGCGGCAAGGCTGCACAATATTATTTCGAAAGCAAACTTGCTGCGCCCAAAGCCATTCCGTCGCTGAACAAGGCCGAAATCGCAAAAATGGCAGTCGTACAGCACCGCGATGCCTTGCTGGCCCGTTACCCAAATATCGAATCAGTCAGCGATTCTTACGACGGTGCCGGCGATTATGTCGTCACCATCTACCTCAAACACGACAATTCTGAATCGCTGCCCAAAGAACTGCCGGTATCGGTACAGGGTTCGGAAACTATGGTCCGCACCGAAATCATCCCGGACTCAGGTATAGGCGAACCGCATGGGGGCACACTCACAGATGAAATAAGTGACAAGAAAACGCCTGCTTATTACGGTTCCGTTTGCTGTGTGGTTGAATCTACAAAAGTGCCCGGATTGAAAGGCGTCGTTACATCGGGACATGTCTTCACCAATGGCAGGTACGAGGATTATGGTGGCCCTGTAAATCCATCACAGGCAACAGATACGCTTATCAACGGAAATAAAAAAGGGAAACTATACATCCAGCAAATGGAATACAACCAGGACATCGCGATTGCTGCCAATACGGCCGAAGATAACTGGCTGCCAAAACATCTTTCGTTTGCATCAGGATTTTACCAGGTTAAAGATACGGATGTAAAGACACCGGTGGCAAACGCAACCATCCTCTCCAGGAACGACAATGAGCGCCATGCGTTCATCCTCGATTACAATGTGTCTTTTGAAATCAAATACAAGAACACTTCCCGTTACATCCGAAACATCATACTCATAGGCAGTACCAATGACAGGGCAACCTCAAGAACGGTATCTGCAGGCGGCGACTCCGGCAGTTGCGTGTATGACCGCGAAACCAAAAAGCTGATCGGAATGTTGCTCGGCGGCAATAAAAAATTCAGCTTCGTACTACCGCTGGAGAATTCACTACAAGCATTTAATTTTAAAACCATCTAAACCATGAAAAAGCTACTTTACTTTACACTTTTTTTAATTGGCCTGCAGGCGTTTTCTCAAAAAAAAACGATAACCTTTACAATGGTTGACGGTAAGCCAAAGGCAGCGGCAACGGCAACAGCTCCAAAACTCCCAGTGATCTTTTCCTTTTCGGAAGATTTTAGCGGAAAGGCAGTTAACCTTACCCAGGACAATAAAGTAATAGCGCTGCGAAATGCCAAATTTGGCGACAGCGAACTTTCAAAAGACGGAGAAACAGGGACCTATAAAATCCTAATTGATAAAAACGGAATCGTAAATCCGGGAAATGGAAAAGTGAAGGCGGGCAGCTTCAAGCTCAACGTAGACGGGGCTTCTTTTGAAATCAAGCCCCAAACTGAAAGCGCACCCGCAAGAACCGGCAATACCGCAAGAACCGGTGATGGTGGCGAATCCGCAGAAGAAGAAGAACCCAGCCCGTCGGCAAGAGAAAGCACCAATTATGATCCCGGGTACATTTACTATGATGCGCTAAGCCTCGTTGGCAATGATGTCGATGGCGGGACAAAAGCCATGATCCTCAAGGCCTACGACATTGACGGAACTAATATCGATGAAAACCCTTATCTTGACAATGCCATTGATTTTGATAATCTTGTAGAAGGTGGAAGTGCCGCTTCACTGCTGAGCAACCTTGGCGGAATGGATGTGACTTATTTTGCCGCAGGCTTGGCGCGATTCCTTGCCGAACGTACCAAAGAAGAACTCAATGAGGCATTTTTCAGGAAAATGAAAGACCAGCTCAACACGTATCCCGAATTGACGACACTGTTCCCACAAACCACTTCTTATCTCAACAATATAGAAACCTACAGCTACGCCGCGATAGAGCAATTGCTCAAAGAAGCTTTTGAAACGGATATCCGTAATCTTCCGGAGAACCTTTATGAACTCAAGAACCTGACAAAAGCGGCCTGTAATAATGAATTCCTGAAAGATCCGAAGAAAATAGCCAAATGCCAGGCGAGAATGGATAATATTGAGGCTTTCTTTGACTCCAGGAATGGCCATTGGACCGGATTGGGAATGTTTACACTTAAGGAAGCTATCGGTTCAGGAAATCCCGCCGATCTGCTTAAATTGGTGACAGAATCGACAGAACTCGAGGAACTGAAAGTCTTTTCAGAAAGCGGATCGCTGTATACAGATCTTAATGTCGCTTCGGCAATCGAACTCGCCAACCTGCTTTCGCAAAGCCTTATCAGCAAGGATGAAGGCCAGGTATGGGTCAACAGTAACCAGATCACCAAACTTCTCAAGACCAAAAATGCGCTTATGGTTTACCTCGGGTTGCTGATCCAGCGCCAAAAGGTAGACCACAGCTTTATCACTTTTTATAAAGGCGATGGAACCAAAGTGGCCTTTAACGATTTTTGGATTAATGGTTATGCCGACTACGCTATCTATGAACCACAGCTCAAAAGTATCATTAAAGATGCTGCGACCGCTTTCACTGCAGCCAACAGTGCCGTTAGGAAAATAGCCGCCGCTGTTGATAATTCGACACAGGCCGAC
>DATHGE010000021.1:0-5465 GCA_035317805.1 Flavobacterium sp.
TTTCGAGGCTTGGCGTGATGAGATCGGTGATTGGTTTCGGATAGATCCCGAAGAAGAACAATACGGCGATGATGATGACCAAAACGATCCCTTCATTCATTGTAACGTCTTTGAAGGGCTTGGCGTTGGTTTCGCCGAGCATCACATTCTGGTACATTTTGAGCATGTAATAGGCGCCGAGGATAATCGTCGATCCGCCCAAAATGGCAAACCACAAATTGATTTTCGAAAGGCTGTACAATACGGTAAATTCTCCAATGAAGTTAAAAGTCGACGGCAAGGCAACGGAAGCCAATACCAAAATCATAAACATTGATGCGAATTTCGGCGACTGGATCCTGATGCCGCCCATTTCACTGATGTTTCGGGTTTCGTATCTCCTGTAGATGATTTCGGCCACGAAGAACAATCCGACCACGACAAATCCGTGTGCGATCATCTGTAAAACGGCGCCTTTCAATCCGTCGAGTGTTAAAGTGTAGGCACCCGCGGCGATCAGGCCAACGTGTGCGAGCGACGAATACGCCAATAATTTTTTCAAATCTTTCTGTCTCAGTGCGACAATCGAACCGTAGATCACTCCCGCAATGCTGAGCCCGATGAAAATGTCCATGTAGTTTAGAGCGGCGAATCTTCCCAAAGGCAATTGCCAGCGGATAACGCTGTACAATCCCATCTTGAGCATGATTCCCGATAGCAGCATGGTGCCGACAGCCGGTGCTTTTTGGTACACTTTTGCCTGCCAGGTATGGAACGGGATAATCGGAATTTTAATCGCATAAGCGAGGAAGAATGCCAGGAAAATCCACAGCTGCTCGGTGTTGCTGAGTTTCAATTTGTATAAGTCTTCGATCAGGAAACTGCCCGCTTTCTGGTACATATAGATGAACGCCGTAAGCATAAACAGTGAACCCGCGAAAGTGTAGATGAAGAATTTCACTACCGCTTTTTTGCGTTCTTCGGCATCGCCATTACCCCAGATCAGCGCGATGAAGTAAATCGGGATCAAAGCCAGTTCCCAGAAAATATAATATAACAATCCGTCTGCGGCGAGGAATGTCCCGACCATCGCAAACGACATGAATAAGATTAAGGCGTAGAAAGCTTTGGCGTTTTTGTGGTCGTTGCCGAAAGCCGAAAAGATAATCAGCGGCGTCAAGGCGGTCGTGAGCAAAAGCATCGCGAGCGACAATCCGTCTGCCTTTAAGGCGAAGGCGATTTTTGGCTCGGAGATCCAGGCCGATATAAAGGCGACGTTCTGGCCAGCATTGAATAAATTCAGGATATAAATGGAACCCGCGAACGCCGCCAGCGAAAAAAGCAGCGCCACTTTTGAGGCCAGCTTATCTCCGGAGAAATAAGTGGCGATTGAACCAAGTAACAGTATAATTAATAGGTAAGATACATCCATTATTTAAAAATTATTTTGCTAAAAATATATAGGTTATCATCGCACAGACGCCAAAAACAAAGACGAAAAGATAGAATCCGATATTTCCGTTCTGTAGTTTTTTCCCTTGGTAGCCGAGTTCTCCGGTCACTTTCGCCAATCCGAATACGACTCCCGAAACCGCAGTTTCGACATAATCCCTGAAGAAACGCGACAAGACGTTGACGGGTTTTACAAACAGGAACTCGTAGGCTTCATCGACATAATATTTGTTGTACAGCACTTTGGAGAAACCGGTGATTTCGCTGTCTTCTTCCGGAATCTGGTTTTGTTTGATGTATTTCGAATAGGCATAACCGATTCCGATTAAGGCGCCGGCCATCGCGATTCCCATCAGCATGTATTGCTCGCCGCCCAAACCGTGCGCTTCGCCTGCTTTTTCAGCAAACAATGGCGCGAGGTAATTGTTGAGCCAGCTGTTCCCCGGAAGGCTGATCGCTCCGCCGATAGCGGCCAAAATCGCCAATACGATTAACGGAAAGGTGATTAAAGCCGGGCTTTCATGCAAATGGTGTTTCTGCTCTTCGGTTCCCCTGAAATCCTTGAAAAACGTCAGGTACATCAGTCGGAACATATAGAAAGCGGTCATGATCGAGGCGATCGAACCGATAATATAAAGTACTTTGTTGTGTTCGTAAGCGACCATCAAAATTTCATCTTTCGACCAGAAACCCGCCAATGGGAAGATTCCGGAAATCGCCAAAGAAGAAATCAGCATCGTGATAAAAGTAACCGGCATCGCTTTTTTGAGCCCGCCCATCTTTCGCATATCCTGTTCGCCGTGCAACGCATGGATCACAGAACCCGAACCCAAGAACAGGCAAGCCTTAAAGAATGCGTGCGTAATCACGTGGAAAACGGCCACTTCATAAGCGCCCAATCCCAAAGCCAGAAACATCAATCCCAATTGCGAAACGGTCGAATAGGCGAGTACTTTTTTGATGTCATTCTGCACCAATCCGATTGTTGCGGCGACCAAAGCGGTCACGGCTCCGATAACGGCGATGATCGTATTGACGACATGCATCGTATCGATGTCCATTCCGAAAAGGAAATTCAGACGCGTAATCATAAAAATTCCGGCAGTCACCATCGTCGCGGCATGGATCAGCGCAGAAACCGGCGTTGGTCCGGCCATCGCATCCGGAAGCCAGGTATATAAAGGAATCTGTGCCGATTTTCCGCAGGCGCCGATAAACAGGGCGAGTGCAGCAGCGGCAATCCAGCAAGTATTCGTGTTTGTTCCGCTAAGAATTGCGGTTTTCAATTGTGCAAAGTCTAATGTAGAAAATAAGGTGGCGAGGATGAAGATTCCGATCAGCAATCCCAAATCCCCGATACGGTTCATGATGAAGGCTTTTTTCGCCGCGTCGTTGTAATCCTGGTTTTTGTACCAGAATCCGATGAGTAAATAGGAGCAGAGCCCGACGCCTTCCCAGCCGATGAACATCACCAACAAGTTGCTTCCCATAACGAGCGAAATCATAAAGAAAACGAACAGGTTCAGGTAGGCGAAAAACTTGTGCATGTTCTCGTCGTCGTGCATGTAGCTGATGGAATACAGGTGGATCAACGCTCCGATTCCGGTTACGAACATCAGCCATAATAACGACAATTGGTCCAACAGGAATCCGAAATCTACCTTGAATCCGTTAATCGAAATCCAGTCGAACAACGAAATCTGTATCGGTTTGCCATTTTGGTTGATCTGGAGGAAAAACACCAATGTCACCACAAACGAAACGACAACAGTCCCGGTTCCGATAAACCCAGAAACCGATTTCCCAAGGCTTTTCCCAAAGAAAACATTGATTAAAAATCCTAAAAAAGGAGCAAGTAATAAGACTAAAGCTAAATTGGTATCCATTGCAGATTTATCCTTTTAAGTTTTTTAAATTATCAATATCGATCGAGCCGAGGTTGCGGAAAATCGAAACCACAATCGCTAATCCCACCGCAACTTCCGCCGCAGCGACCGCCATCGAGAAGAATACGAAAATCTGTCCCTGCGGATCCTGATGGTAGGTCGAAAATGCCACGAACAACAGGTTCACCGCATTGAGCATGATTTCAATCGACATGAAAACGATGATCGCATTTCTTCTGTACAACACCCCGAAAACCCCGATACAAAACAGGATTACCGAAAGGAAGATGTAATTTTCAATGCCAATCTGGTTTAAGACATTATCCATGGTTATGATTTTTCTTTTTTAGACAATAACACCGCACCGATCATCGCCACCAAAAGCAGCACCGACGCGAATTCAAACGGAACCATATATTCGTTGAGCAGGATTTTTCCTAAGACTTTAATCGACTGGTAATCTTCTCCGGTCGTATCATACGGACCGACAATCGGTTTCGACTGGATGAAAATCGCGATCAAAACGATGCACGACAGGATAAACAAAACTACCGCAGCCCAACGCGTAATCCGCGGCTTGTGCACTTCGTCTTCCTTGTTGAGGTTCATCAGCATGACCGTAAAAAGGAACAAAATCATAATCGCTCCCGCATAAACAATCAGGTGCACGATGAATAAAAACTGTGAGTTCATTAATAGGTATTGGAAACCGATCGAGAAGAAACAGATCACAAGGTAAATTGCACTGTGGATCGGGTTCTTGCTGAAAATCGTCATAAACGCCGTACCGACAGAAACGGCAGCGAGGACACAGAATATTAAAAGTACTGTCGACATTAGTTTGCGTTTTTAAGTTGGGCATTTTTCATCGCCTCGGTCAAAGGCATCACCAGTTTGTCTTTCCCGAAGATAAAATCCTCGCGGTCATACATCGACGGAACCAAAACTTTGGATTCGGTCAGATACACTGCGTCTTTCGGGCACGCTTCTTCACACAATCCGCAGAAAATGCAGCGCAGCATATTGATCTCGTACACTTTGGCGTATTTCTCTTCGCGGTACAAATGCTTTTCAGACGGCAAACGCTCGGCCGCGGTCATCGTAATCGCTTCGGCCGGACACGACAAGGCGCACAATCCGCAGGCCGTACAATTCTCACGTCCTTGCTCGTCGCGTTTGAGCGAATGCTGGCCACGATACACCTTACTGCGCTCACGCACCTGCTCCGGGTATTTAATCGTGACTTTTCTCGTAAACAAATGGCTGATCGTAATCATCATCCCTTTCAAAATCGTCCACAGGTACAGGCTTTCCACAAAAGTCATCTTTTTGTTGGAAACCTCTTTTTTCCTGCCCGATAAAGACATCATTTCTATTGACATAATCTTTAATTTCTTATATTTTTTTAGGAGCCAATTCCTGCTTTCCGCTGTATCTTTTTCGGCGAAAAGCCTCAAAAGGATGCCGCTTCAATCAGGGCTACTCAGAACTTCTTTCTAAAACAACTTCCCGTCGGCAATCAAAATCACAATTCCCGTAATGAAAATATTTACAATCGCCAGCGGAATCAGCATTTTCCAACCCAGTCGCATCAACTGGTCGTAACGGAACCTCGGAATCGTCCACCTCACCCACATATAGAAAAAGATGAAGAAACAGATCTTGATAAACAATACCGCAATCCCAATCAGGTTCGCCGGGTTCACGCCCCAATGCTCGACCGCCCAACCCATTCCCGGATAATTGTAGCCTCCGAAATAGAGCACCGATATAATCGTTGACGAAATGAACATACTCGCGTATTCGGCAAACAGGTAGAATCCCATCCGCATCGAAGAATATTCGGTATGGTAACCGCCAATGAGCTCGGCCTCGCATTCGGCCAAATCAAACGGCGTCCTGTTGGTTTCGGCAAACGAGCACACGAGGAAAATGATGAATCCCAAGGGCTGGTAAAATACGTTCCATCGCATGCCGCTTTGTTGCGCCGTGATTTCGCGTAAACTCAGCGTGTCCGACAGCATCAGTAAGGCAATCAGCGACAATCCCATCGCCACCTCATAAGAAATCATCTGGGACGAGGCACGCATCGCGCTCATCAGCGAAAATTTGTTATTGGAAGCCCAGCCGCCGATCATGATTCCGTAA
>DATHGE010000022.1:0-4988 GCA_035317805.1 Flavobacterium sp.
TTTCAGCATAAATCCGTAGAAATTCTCAAGCGTTCCGTTGACTTTCAGGTCGGTTTTTCCGGTGGTCGCGTCGAGTTCCTGTAAATCGATTTTCTGGTTGGTGAATTGCACCATCGCTTTGTTTACGTTGATAGCCTTGCTGTCTTCGCCCACATATTTGAATCCGGTTAACGTCAGGCTACCCGAATTCTGCATGTTTTGGTATTGATTGGTTTCCACCGATTTCATATCGAATTTCGTGTCGATGTTGGCATTCAGGATTCCCGAAAGCGGCTGGTCGAGCTTAATCGGATAGGCTTTTGAGAGATTACCAAGATTCACAGTTCCCTTCAAAGACGCATCTATCAAAGGGTTTTCGGTAATGTTCCGAATGTTCGCTTTTGCATTGAAAACATCCTGGTCGATACGGAAAGACAGTTTGTCGAGGTTCACATAAGTGTCGTTCAAAATGCCGGTTTCGTTGATGATTTTGGTATCAATCACGATGCTCTGCACCGATTTCGGTAAGTCAGGATATTGAAACGACGCATTGTTCGAGGCAATCGCAATGTTGAATTTCGGAACGGTCGTATCCGAATACAAGCCTTTGGCAAATCCGGCAATCGTGAAATCTCCTGTGGTTTTTACTTTTTCAAGGCTTCCGGCGTAGGCTGATGGAATCAGTCCAAGGAAGTTCTGGAAACTCGACGTCGGCGTTTTGAAAGTCAGGTCATATTGCTGTCCTTTTTCGACCAATTGGATAAAGCCATCAAATTCGAGCGGCAATTTATTGATGAGCGCCTTGTTTTTCTTGAAAGTATAGATGCTTTTGTCGAGGTCGATTCCCAAAACCGCATCGAGTGTCAGCGAAACATTTTTCATGTAATTGATCTTGTCCATGTCCAAAGACACTTTTGCTGTGGAAACGGTAACGAGATCCAGTTTCGAAGCGGCAAAATCACCCGACCCGGAATGGTTTAGGCTGTCGATGACCATTTTAATCTTCGACCTTTCATCGTAATATTTGAGCCTTAGATTTTCAATCTTATATTCCTTGATTTTCAGGTTCAGCGGATCGCTTTTGCCATCGTTGGGTTTGTCGTCTTTGAGTGCGATATCGAAATTTCCGACTCCATCTTTATTGAAAAGAATGTTGATTTTGGCATTTTTAGAAGAGAAAGCCTCAATGTTCATCGATTCGTCTTTGCCTTTGAAAAGTTCCTTGATCGACATTTGCAGATTCACTTCGCCCATAGCAACCAAAGTGTCGCCTTCAAATGGCGCTTTATTGATAATCAGCAGTTTTTCTACTTTGACGCTCGCCTGGGGAAAATTCCTGAAAAGGCTCAAATCGGCATCTGCAAATGAAACTTTGGCATCGACTTTCTCATTGATTGCATCGGCAATCTTAGTCTTGATTGCATCCTGAAAGAAAAACGGGATGGCAAATAAGGAAAGGACAAGTAAAAGGAGAACGATTCCTACAATTTTTAAAATCTTCTTGATCATGATGGATTTGGGTTTTGAAAGTATTTTGCCTTGCGGTAATTGGTTAAGATGTTTCAAATTTAACGACAAAGTGCGATAAATATTGAAATTTACCGCACTTTTATAAAAATTTTAGGAAGTTATTTTTTGATAAAACGCTGTGTCGATCGGCCTTTTTCCGATTCGATGCTGATAAAATATGTTCCGGTTTTGAGGTTTGAAATGTCAACAGCCCTGTTTTTTTGGGCAGTCGAATTTGTATCGTCCAGCATCAATTGCCCCAGCAAATTATAAATGCGAACCGATTGGATTGCCCCGGCAGTTTCACTGTTGATGTTCAATACATTCGCAGCAGGATTCGGATAAATCTTAATCGCATCGGCTACGGCAAAATCCTGTGTTCCCAATGTGGCAAAAGTCGTCGTCGTCGTATTGGTCAGTACCGGAAAATTAAAATCGAAGTAAATATTGGCTTCGTTTTTTATCTGTGTTCCGTTTGTTACGCCGGCTCTGGGCTTGACTTTAAACGCAACATATCCATGACTTTCCGCTTCGTTGTCGATACTTGCCGGAAGGTTGATGCCTTCAAAGAAAACTTCAAACTGGTTGTCGTGCGTAAGCGTCGTGCGGTACGGATGGCTTGCAGAAACTACCTGAAGCGTACTCCAGTCCAAATCTTCTTCGAGTAAGTCTTTCACGACCACATTTTGTGCAGCGGCAGTTCCGGTATTTTGAAAGCGGACAATATAATGCAGATAATTGCCGGCATTGGAAAAAGCGACTTGCGAACCTTCAACGACGGTTTTGTCGTTCGGATCGTAAGAACCCTGAACGACCTGATTAAAGTTAGCGGTATTGTCTGCAGGATTTTCATCGACATCAGCAGAAGAAACTGAGGCAACAAAATTTAAAATATTACCGACGTTCAGCGGTGGCGTTTCTGTTGGCGAATTCGCATTCAATGTCAGATATATTTGATAGGATTGTAAAGGACCCAGATTCGCAAAGTCCCAATTCAGCGTATTTAAAGATTGTGAATTCATAGCGGGATTTGCAGTCACGAAATCCAACACGGAATCATTGAAAATCAGGCTTACCGTTCCGGAAGCGGATTGGTTTCCGTTGTTTCGGCAAACCAAAATATAATTGGCATCAAATCCTGGCCTTGCGCTGCTTGTAGGATACATCGTCATCTCAAGATTGTGATGCACGCCATTCGCACTCAGGCAGAAATTGCCAACCAACGTGTCCCCGAAATTCGACTGATTGTAAACATAGTTGGACGGCGTAACGGTAAAATACGTCGGATTTTCAAGATGTGGCGTGACGGTGATATTCCCGACACCCGAATAAAAAATATAATTGCCGTCTACGGTAGTGGGCGTCAGGTTATTGCTCCCGCCCGAAATAACGCTAACCGGCACATTGCTGATCGGTTGATTGGTATTTCCGCAGTCAAACGTAACAGATCCTGTAAGCGTGTTAAAGCCGCCGCCAGGTTGGGCAGAGCAATAAGTCGAAATGTGCGGGCCGAGCAGCGGGTTGCCGCCGTGATTCAATTTAAGCCTGAAATACTGCTCTTCAGACTTGTCAATACCGGGAATAACGTCTGCCGTATCGATAAATGGAAAGTCATCGACGCAAACGATTTGATTGGGGTTGACAAACGTTGTAAGAGATGGAGCTAATGAACCACCGCACGGGTTGAATAACGTAAAACAGCCTTCGTTAATACCGTTTTTAAAATCGATCGAATTGATATTGTGCCCTAAAAGAGCAATATAGTAAAAGTTATTATAATTGGCAATTTTCACATCATGCAGCGACTCGCTTCCTGCGGTGAAGTTTTCAATATGCGTAGGTCCTGCGGTGTCGAGATATTCGTATAAGTTATATGAAATGTCGAGATAATCGAGATAGTGATCGACTGTCGTGAGGTCGACCGCCGTAATTTCGTTATATGACAGATCGATATAACTGACCGACGGACCCAGCAATGAAAAGTCAAACGCCGCAAGTTTATTATGGCTAAGATCTAGATCGCTCAGATTGGATAACGAAACAAAGTTGATCGCATTAAGGTTTGCGTTGTTGGTAATAGCAACGTGGGTCAAAGCGTTGCTGCTAATATTGATGGTATTGAAATCGGTGTTTCCGATGGTAACCGAATTAAGATTGCCCATCGTGCCGAGGTCAAGCGACGGAGCGATCGCCGAACCGCCGTTCAATTCGAAAACCCGCGTATTCGTAAAATACTGGATGCCTTCAAAATTTCCGATAGGCGAGTATAACGTCAAACCGTAAACGAGCAAAGCTTCGCTGAGTTGGATTTCGCCATCCGAGTTTAAATCGATCTGGATGCTGTTCCCGGAGGAATTCTGCGTGTTATAGCCGCTCAGAAGCTGCGTTTTGAGTTCGTTATCCGGAATATTTATGGTCTGTGCTTTGCAAAAAAAGCAAATTAGGCACCCAACGGCTACGAAGTAATTTTTTTTCATCTGAGTTTATTTTGGTTTCCCTCAAATGTAAAAAAATATCCGGATTGAAAATTTTCCAACCCGGATATTTGATATAAATTATTGATTTACTGGATGCTGATCTCAAAAGGCATCGATGCCTGAATGCCATTTTTTGCAGAAACCCTGCGGATTTGCTCTATCATCTTGTAATTTTCCGCGCCCACTTGTTCCTTAATGAAATCTTCTTTCGACTGAATAAACGGAATGCCCAGATTACCCAGGAAATCCCTGAAATTCTTTTGGTATTCGGGGAAATTCTGGATCCTGTAGGTTTTGATTTCTGCGAGTTTCGCTGCATGTCTGATTGCCGCATCCATTCCGCCGATTTCATCAACGAGCCCGATTTTTATCGCCTCGGCACCCGACCAAACGCGGCCTTGTGCAATAGAATCGACTGCTGCAGGAGTCATTTTTCTTCCAGCCGCTACACGGTTCACGAAAGTGTTGTAGACATGCTCCACACCTTCCTGTGTAATTTTGCGGTATTTTTCATTCAACGGTTTAAATACACTGTATTCGGCTGCATTGTCATGCGTAGCAACCTGCTCGGTATTGATCCCGATTTTTGTCGCGAGCTGTGTGAAGTTCGGCAACATGCCAAAAACCCCGATAGAGCCCGTAATGGTATTGGCCTCGGCATAAATCCTGTCGCCGTTGCACGCAATGTAATAACCGCCGGAAGCTGCGAGATTCCCCATGGAAACCACCACAGGTTTGACTTTTTTGGTCAGTTCTATTTCGCGCCAGATCAGATCTGAAGTCAATGCGCTTCCGCCTGGCGAATCAATCCTGAGCACAATCGCCTTTACCGATTCGTCTTTCCTGGCCTCCTGCAGGGAACGGCGCATCGAGCCTTCGCCGACCGTATTGAGATCGCCTTCGCCACTTCCGATTTCGCCTTGGGCATAGATAATAGCAATGCTGTTCGGGGTGGAATAATCGCCGGTTGTAGTGGCTACATTTTCGGCGTAATCCAATATACTGATACTGTTGTAATCTCCG
>DATHGE010000023.1:0-2268 GCA_035317805.1 Flavobacterium sp.
AAAGCACCTTACAAAGCGCTTAACAAAGTCGATGAACCAACCATAGAACTCATAGAATCTACCATTGAAGATATCGGCGACGACGACGGCTGGGCATTTCTGGGCGATGTGGGCAATCTTATCGTAAAGAAAAAACCCGAATTCGATCCGCGCAACTACGGTTTCCAAAAACTCACGCCGATGCTCAAGTCGCTGTCCGATATCCTCGAAATCGACGAGCGCGATTCAGACAAGAAAGGAATCAAGCATGTATTCGTGAGGCTTCGCTTCAGCTAAAATCCAAAGCCAAATTATAAAAGCCACACCCCGAAATTTTAACGCAGATGAAAGAGCCGTTTGTTTTTACTTACAGAATCCATTCCCACACCCGGGATATTTTTCAATACCTCACGGACATGCAGAAATTGGCCACGGCACATCCGCTCGTCACCAGCGTTGATGAACTGGGCGACAGCAATTATCGTTTCCATGTCACTTTAACGTTGGGGTTTATCCCGATTTATTTCACCTGCCCGGTGACGCTGCTCGAAAGCGATGGCGATAAAAATACGCTGCGCGTGCGTGTGACGCTCTTTAAATACAATACGGTTGAAATTGGTTACCGCATGATCGGGACGGATGATTTTTCACTCATTGAAGAGTCGATGCACTACACAAGCCTGCCGCCGATGAAACACCTGATGAGCAAATATCTGAAGAAGGTGCATTATAAATTCTATAAGAAAATCGATACGCTCGAAGGGAACGAGTAATTATTTTGCGGTTTCACCAATCAGGTCCCGGATCGCATTAAACAGGGTTTCGCTCTTAATGGGTTTTGAAAGGTAATGGTTCATGCCGATTTCGGTTACTTGCAGCTTCGTCGTTTCCATGACATCGGCCGTTACTGCGATAATCGGGATATTTTTGTTGGCTTCGCCTACTGCCCCATTCCTTATGGCGATTGTCGCTTCATAGCCATCCATGACCGGCATCTGCAAATCCATCAGTACGATATCGAATTGGTTTTCGCCAAATGCATCAAGCCCTTCCTGCCCGTTGTTGGCATAAACCACAGTTGTATTTAGCCATTTCTTCGTAATCATTTTAATCACCATCTGATTGATGGCATTGTCCTCGACCACAAGGATCGTCTTTCCGCCAAGGTCATAATCCACGGCAGCGGGAAAGGTTTCTTTTTGCTTTGCCGCAATCTCATATCCGATAACGATTTTACAAGTGGTGCCTTCACCTACAGTACTGTCCATAATAATCATCCCGTCCTTCATATCCACAAGCGTCTTCACAATGTAAAGGCCAAGTCCGAGACCGCCGAATTTGCGTTTGTTGTCGATATTATTCTGCGAAAAGGAATCAAAAATCCCGTGCAGCTTTTCTTTTGGGATCCCAATACCCGAGTCGGAAATCGTAAGGGTCAGCTCTGAGCGGTTGTTCGGCTTTGGCTTCGCTTCGATGTTGAATTTGACGAAGCCCGCCGAAGTAAATTTAATCGCATTGCTCAACACATTGTTGACAATCTGCACCAGCCGCGTCACATCGCCATTGAGGTAATCGGGAATATTCTCGCCTTTGGAAAAATGAAATTCAAGTCCCTGGTCTTTGGCACGATTGGCCGCATTGTTCTTGAGATGTTCGAGGACTTTCACGGGTTCGAATTCGACCGTTTCAAGTTGGAGTTCGTTTTTTTCAATTTTGGAGAAGTCGAGAATATCGTTGACCGAACTCAGCAAACTGTGCGATGAATATTTAATGATCTGGCAGTTGTTCCTGATCTTTTCATCCTCGGTTTCTTTCGAAATAGAATCAATCAGGTTGAGGATGGCGTTGAGTGGTGTACGCAGCTCGTGGCTGATATTGGAAAGAAAATAGGACTTGAGTTCATTCATCTCTTCCGAACGCACCAAAGCCAGGCGATTGAGCTCTTCTCTTTCATTTTTAAGGTTTCGGATGAAGTTGGCCATCGAAAGCGAGAGGAAAATCACTTCGAGTCCGGTGCCGAATTTCGAACTGTTCTCTGTAAAGAACGAATTCGGAAGCAGGCTGAAATTATTGAGGATAAAAACCACAAAACCAAGAATAAGGCACACGACGCCGGTGGTGAAGAAACCATCGATTGGGCCTTTTTTCCTGTACAAAGTGATGACCGATGAAATGATCAGCAGCAGTACGATCAGCCCAAGTATGTTGGCAACCGGGTAAGAAAATTCGAGCGCCCGGGGAATCAATATTACCGAACAAAGCAGCAATACAACAAGAATATACAGGGCG
>DATHGE010000024.1:0-2449 GCA_035317805.1 Flavobacterium sp.
TTTTCGATGCCTGAAGTCCCGGTCCCGAAAATAGTCCCGCTGTCCCAATCGGGATCGTCATTGGTTTCCATCGCCAATCCTGCGTCTTTCCACGCGTCTGTTCCTGCCATGACGCCATATAGTATACCGGTCGCATTGAAATTCCGCAATTCAAGTTCGGAGAAATACCCGCGTTTTTTCTCTTCGGTAATTTGTGGCGTACCCGAAATCTGGCAGGAAAACTGCAAATCGGCCAACTGTTGGTCAAACCGGATTCCCGATTTTCCATTCTGAATGGCATCGAGAAACGCGTCAAGGCCTACGCCATTCGGCGCAACAATTCCCAACCCGGTGATGACCACTCTTCTGTCCATTTTATTTTGTTTTGGAAGTGATGATTCCGGCAATCATACCGGAACACACTTCTTCATTTTTACTGTTTTTCATTACGACATGGCATTTTAATTTGCCGAACCTGAAATATTTCTTTGTCGAAATCACAGTCACTTTTTCATTCGGGAACACTGGCTTTAAAAATTCCGTTTCCATTGAAGTTAAGGCAATTGCGGTTTCTGAACTCAATTTATCATCTAATAAAAATATCCCCAGACAAACGAGCCCGATCTGCGCCATGACTTCTGTCAGGATCACTCCGGGCGTCACAGGATTTCCCTTGAAATGCCCTTTATAGAAATCCATATTCTCATCAAATGTAAAAGTGCCTTCAACACCATTTTCATCAACGGAAATGATTTCATCCACAAACAGGAATGGCTTGGAATAGGGCAGTTTTGATATGATTTTTTGTTTGTCCATTTTCCGGCTACGGTATTTATTGTAAATGTTCGCCTCCGTTAACCGGAATCACGGCGCCATTGATCCAGGCGGCTTCGTCTTTGCAAAGCAGGTAAACCGCATCGGCTACATCTTTGGCCATCGTCAATCGCTTGAATGGATTTCTCATTGCCGTAAATTCCCTGATTTTCTCATTTCCGGGAATCATGCGCAAAGACTGCGTGTCGGTAACGCCTGCCTGGATACAATTCGCCCGGATTCCGTAAGGCGCAAATTCCAATGCAATATTTCTCGAAATGGCTTCCAATGCTGCTTTTGCTGCCGAAACCGCACCATAGTTCTGCCAGGCTTTGCTACTGCCTTCACTTGTAAATGAAATCACACGCGCATCTTTGGCAAACAAATCTTCATTATAAATCGCCTTTGTCCAGTCGTATAAGCTGATCGCCATCGCGTTTAAAGTAACCTGGAAATCGTCGGTCGTCAATTGGTTTTCGCCTACCATTTGTTTGAGGTTTCCTTTAGCGACGCTGTGCAGCAAACATCTCACACTTCCTTTCCTTCCGATTTTTTCCTTAACCACTGCCAGGATTTCCGCTTGCTTCTGCTTATTCAATACATCGGCATTGAAATCCAGGAAAGCAATCCCGTTGGATTTGATTTCGGTGAATTGGTTTTGGATCTGCTCCATTTCCGCACGTGCATTCCGATGGACTACGCAAATATTCATCCCATGCTGCGCCAGTTTCTTCGCCGAAGCCAAGCCTAAACCGCTGCTGCCGCCAAGTATGATCGCCCAATAGCCTGTATTTTCAAAATCTCTTACCATTGCAATAAAACGCGTTGCGCTGAAAATCCGGGACCGAAACTCAGCATTAATCCTTTTTCTCCTTTTTGCGGATTGGTGTCCATAATCTGCTCGAGAACATACAACACCGTTGCGCTCGACATATTTCCATACAAACGCAATACTTCTTTTGTCGCATCGATATTCTTACCCAAGCCTGAAAACAGGTCTTCCACGGTCTGGACGATTTTCTTTCCGCCGGGGTGAAAAATCAAATGGTCTATATCTTCAATCTTCAAATTATTCTTAGCCAGGAACGGATGGATAATATCCGGGAAATGGGACGCTATCGTATCCGGAACCTCAATATCCAGAACCATCTGCAATCCTGAATTCGTCAATTTAAAGCCCATCATGTGGATATTTTCATAGAAATGGTACATCTCATCAGCGAGGATTTCAGGGCCTTTGTCGTCTTCATGCGAAGAAAGCAGCGCACAGGCCGAGCCGTCTCCGAAAATCGCAGCAGATACGATATTGGGCATCGAAAAATCATCCAGCTGGAATGTCGCAGTCGGACTCTCAACAGCAATCACCGCAGCGCGTTTCCCCGGGTTTGCCATGAGGAAATTGCGCGCATAGATAATTCCAGAAATTCCCGCGGCACAGCCCATTTCCGTTACCGGCAGCCGAACGATATCCTGCTTGAGCTTTAACTTGTTAATCAGGTACGCGTCCAGTGACGGAATCATGATCCCGGTACAGCTGACCGTGATGATATAATCGAGCGTTTCGGGTTTCCAGTTGGCTTTCTCAAGCGCTTTCACCAAAACCTTTTCGCCCAATTCGATCACTTCACGTACATAAATATCGTTTTTCTCCTCAAAA
>DATHGE010000025.1:0-3526 GCA_035317805.1 Flavobacterium sp.
GTGGGCCGGATTGCTGCGACGGACCGGTGAAAACCATCATTATCTATTACAACGGCAAGCGAAAATACCTGCATGCGATGTTTCCGCCCGATCATGCGCTTCCGCTGATTGCGACGCTGAATGGTATTTATTCAACCAGTAAATTTGTAAAAAGTGCGCAGCCCTTTGAGATTGAGCGCGACAGCATCCCGAGGGCAGCCTTTACTTCTTCCCCAAAACATCAGGAATAAATCAGGCAGGTAATAATCAAGGGTTTATGGACTGGAATAAAAAATGGAGTAACTGAAACCAGTACTCCATTTTTCTTAAAATCCGGTCTTGCCGTTGGCGATTCGGAGCGCCAGCGTTGTCTCGGAAGTGTTTTTGTTGACAAGTATAAAAAGCTCAAATTACTTTTTTGTCTGATACAAAAATGAGTATACTGATTGAGAATTGATTTATATAATTTAGGTTTTTGTTTACAGGATTTCCATGTTTGGTATTTATTTCGGATTTAATACACTTTCGCTTCAATCATTTATCTGATATTAATCCATTATTTGTCGCTATCTTTGCGCGCTTTTTAAAATTTAAAGATGGTAAAGAACAACGTGATCAAGGGAGTATTTTTAGTAGGATTGGGCGCCACCAGCTATGGGATGCTCGCTACTTTTGTCAAACTTGCCTATGCGGACAAAGGCGTAACGGGTTTGCCTTTTACGCCAGCCGAAGTCATCACCTCCCAGTTTATCCTCGGGATTCTTGCGATACTGATCATCAATGCTTTCCAGAAAGCAAAAAAAGGGAATACAGTGCTGAAGGCTTCCCGAATGAATATCGTCCAATTGATGGTTGCGGGAACTTCAACCGGGCTGACAAGTATATTTTATTATCTGGCGGTGAAATACATTCCGGTTTCCATCGGGATCGTGCTGCTGATGCAGACCGTCTGGATGGGCGTTTTGCTTGAAATGACACTTGAGAAAAAACTGCCTTCAAAGACCAAAGTGATTGCCGTTTGTATCGTACTGTTCGGGACGGCGCTGGCTACAAACCTGATCAATACCACCACGAAGCTCGACTGGCGCGGCATTGTCCTCGGATTGCTCGCCGCGGCCTCTTTCACCACCACCATGTTTACCGCAAACTGCGTGGCTGTCGGAATCTCATCGGCGCAGCGCAGCCTGTATATGCTTTTAGGCGGCGCCGTGATCGTTTTCTTTTTCGCGCTGGCCACGCAGGTAACGCCTTTCAATTATGATATTTTCTTCAAATGGGGCATCCTGCTGGCGCTGTTCGGCACGGTCATCCCGCCGATGCTGATGAACACGGGTTTTCCGCTCACGGGAATCGGTTTGGGAAGTATCGTCTCGGCACTGGAACTGCCGGTTTCGGTGATGATGGCTTTCTTTATCCTCAATGAGACCGTGATTCCACTGCAGTGGCTGGGCATCCTGCTGATCATCCTCGCGATTGTGATGATGAATGTGAGGTGGCAGAAATAAGTGAATCGGCCCACCCGCCAATTGAAATAAAAATCATATATTAGCCTGACCAACGAATGGTTTCCATTCCAAAAGAGCTGAATATGACGCTACCCTGGCATTTATATCTGATGGCTTTCTTGTATATCCTTGCCGGAATCAATCATTTTAGGGTGCCCCATTCTTATATTAAAATTATCCCCTCCTATTTTCCGAATCCTAAATTACTGAACATCCTGAGTGGCAGCTGTGAAATCCTGTTGGGTGCCTTATTGTGCATTCCGTCGGTTTCCAAATATGCGGCCGTTGGGATTATTGCGCTGCTCATAGCCGTTTTTCCGGCCAACCTGTTTATGTATGCCGATGAGAAAGCCAACATGGGATTGCCCAACTGGGTCTTGCTGCTGCGGCTTCCTTTGCAGATTGTATTGATTATCTGGGCCTACCGGTATTCGTTTTTTATCCATTGATGCGAACCTATTAATAACCAAATACAAACATTTATGAAAAAATTTGCAGCAGAATTTATCGGTACTTTCTGGCTTGTCCTTGGCGGTTGCGGAAGCGCGGTCCTGGCGGCCAACTTCACTTCTGAACCTTTTATCGGGATCGGGCTCGTAGGCGTGGCCCTCGCTTTCGGGCTCACCGTATTGACCATCGCGTATGCACTCGGAAGGATTTCAGGCGCCCACCTGAACCCGGCGGTGACCATCGGTCTTTGGGCCGGCGGACGTGTCGAAGCCTCGACAGTTTTGCCGTATGTGACTGCACAGATTCTCGGCGGAATTGCGGGTGCGGGTGTACTTTACATCATCGCTACCGGAAACGGAAGCCCTATTTTAGACTTCGCAGCCAACGGTTACGGCGACCATTCTCCAGGGAAATATAGTATGCTGTCGGCTTTCGTAACCGAGTTTGTCATGACCTTTATGTTTATCATTATCATTTTCGGGGTGACTGAAAAAGACCGTGCGCGTGAGGCTTTCGCCGGAATCGCGATCGGTCTGGCGTTGACTTTAATCCATCTGATCAGCATCCCCGTGACAAACACTTCGGTGAATCCCGCAAGGAGCATCAGCCAGGCGGTTTTCGTACAGGGTTGGGCTTTGGAGCAATTGTGGCTGTTTATCACTGCGCCGATATTGGGTGCGATTGCAGGCGGACTCGTTTATAAGAACCTGCTGCGAAAAACCGAATTTGAATCGGAAGACCGAAACGAATAGCCTTCAATAAATTAACAGCAAACGGTGGAATTACTTTCACCGTTTTTTTATTTTTGGAACATGAGCCTATTCGAAAAAGAACCTGTCTATTTTGACCTGCCCGATGCCGAAATCACTTATCATCCGGCGTTTTTTGATCTGGAGCTGGCCGATGAATTGTTCGGAAAACTGAAAACCGATATTCCGTGGCAGCAGGATGCTATTACGCTTTTCGGGAAAACACATCCGCAGCCTAGGCTTACGGCTTTGTTCGGAAATGAAGGAAAGCCTTACTCCTATTCTAACATTACGATGCAGCCGCATCATTGGAATCCGCTGTTGACATCAATTAAAGAAGCGGTTGAAAAGGCAAGCGGCGTCACATTCACGACAGTGCTGCTCAACTATTACCGCGACGGGAAAGACAGCAACGGCTGGCACTCGGACAATGAGAAGGAACTCGGGACAAATCCGGTGATTGCATCGGTGAGCTTTGGTGCGGAAAGGTTTTTTCACCTCAGGCACAATTCCGACCCGAATCTGAAACTCAAAATACTGCTCGAACATGGCAGCCTGTTATTGATGAAAGGCACGACGCAGCATTTCTGGAAACACCAGATCCCGAAAACGGCAAAGCCCATCGGGCCGCGCATCAATTTAACGTTCCGCGTCATCAAATAGTTGGATTTCCTATCTGTAAAAAAAGTAAATTTGGATTTAAATCCTTCCCGATGGAAAATATAATCGCTTATTTTTCGACAATCCCTTCTTCGCACCGCGCGCTGATTCTTGCGGGCGGCATTGCTTTTTTCTGGCTTTTGGAAAGTGTGAAGCCGCTGTTCGATTTCCAATACAAGAAAT
>DATHGE010000026.1:0-7934 GCA_035317805.1 Flavobacterium sp.
GCAATCGCCATCAATGTCAGTCCCACTTTATCGGCTTCGCTTTCGTTGCTCCTGCTGAACGGCAAGGCAACACCATATTGCGTCCCTACGCCATAAGCCTGCATTGCGATTTGCTGTGTGGCCGCATTTTGCTTTCCGACAGCTGCACCAACACCCGCAGCGCCCAATTGCGTCAATACATCGGCGCTCATCCGTTGCTGTCCGTGGTTCAATAATGCGTGGGAAACCTCATGTCCCATGACAACGGCCATTCCGGCATCGTCTTTTGTGATTGGAAGGATTCCGGTATAGAAAACAATTTTTCCGCCGGGCATACACCAGGCATTGACTTCTTTGCTGTCTACTAAATTATATTCCCATTTATAGTCATTGAGGTAACCGGCATATCCGTTGGCATTGAGCCATCTTTCGGCGGCCGTTTTTATTTTCGTGCCTACGGTTCTGACCCGGTTTGCATCGGCAGTTCCCGAGATGACCTTATTTTCCTTCAAAAAGGAATCATATTGTGCGAAAGCCGATGGCAAGATCTGCGAATCAGGCACCAAGGCCAAAGTGCTTTTACCTGTAAATGGATTGGTTGCGCAGGCAAAAACGATAGCAGCAACTCCAAGCCCTATAAATATGCGTGTGTTCATGGTTGTGAATTTTAACATTTCAAAACAAAAGTACAATTAAAATTACTCTGCCGTGATATGCAATTCCGTAAAATCTTTGTCAATTATCAATGTTTTGCCATCAAACGAGAGTGTTTCAAAGGCAGCGCGCTCATTATCAATATAAATGCTTTTGACTTTAAAGGGCAATCCGTGCAATTGGATTTTGTATTTCGAATACGGAACCGTGAATTTCCCTTCCTTAAATTGCTGGATGATCAACTGGTTTTCGGTTCCTTTCAAACGAAAAGTCGACAGACTGTAACGTCCTTTGTTGTAATCATAGCCATCCTGCGCATCTTCATATAGAGACGAGGTTTCTTTTCCTATCTTGAAATAGGTGTCGAGCGCAATCTCATCAAATGCCTTCTCGCCCACATATTGCTGAACCGGGTATTTCGGAATCATTGCGCCTTCTTTGATGAAAATCGGGATTTGGTCGTAATCGGTTTTTACCCAAAGCTCTTTCTTCCCCGAAACCAGTTCATCGGTCCATAAATTATACCAGTTGCCCGTTGGAATATACATCCTCCTGCCCTGCGCATTCGGCTCTAAAATCGGGCAAACCAGGATCTGGTTCCCAAAAATGAATTCATCCGTGCGGTAATGCGTCTGTGAATCATCCTGGTCGAAATAGACCAGCGGTTTCAGCATCGGCACACCGTCATTGATATATTCCCAAAACATCGTGTACAAATAAGGCAGTAACTGGTAGCGCATTTCAACGAATTTCCTGGTAATATCAATCACTTCGGGATCGAAAGACCAAGGTTCCTGATCGCCGTGATCACCCGAGGAATGTGTCCTGCAGAATGGATGAAAAACGCCCAGCTGGATCCACCTTGCATACAGTTCGCCAGAAGGCTGCTCGGCAAAACCGCCGATATCCGAACCGGTAAAGCCCATCCCTGAAATCGACATGCGCTGCATCTGGATGTTGGCAATCCATAAATGTTCCCACGAAGCGACATTATCGCCGGTCCATGAGGAAGTATATCTTTGCGCACCCGAATAAGCCGAACGCGTAATGATAAATGGTCTTTTCGGATACGCGAACTGCTTCACGCCTTCATAAGTCGCACGTGCCATTTGCGTTCCGTAAATATTGTGTGCTTTCCTGTGGCTGCAAGGGTTTCCGTCGTAATCGTGGCGCACGTCTGGCGGAAAAGTTTTTCCGGGGACTTCCATCACGGCAGGTTCGTTCATATCGTTCCAGACGCCTTTGACGCCGAAATCGGAAATCAGTTCCTTGAACAGCCCGGCCCACCATTCGCGCACAGCGGGATTGGTATAATCTGGGAAATTGCATTCGCCGGGCCAGACTTTCCCTTTCATGTACGGACCGTCAGCCCGTTTACAGAAGTAATCTTTTTCCAAAGCTTCCTGATATACCCAATAATCCTTGTCGATCTTGATCCCGGGATCGATGATGACTACGGTCTTGAAACCGTCTTCGGCCAATTCGGCGACCATTCGTTTCGGGTCGGGAAAATATTCCTTGTTCCAGGTGAAGCAGCGGAAACCTTCCATATAGTCGATATCGAGATAGATCGCATCGCACGGAATACGCAGCTCGCGGAACTTGCCCGTAATTTCCTTTACCTTGCTTTCGGGAAAATAGCTCCATTTGCACTGGTGGTAACCGAGCGCCCAAAGCGGCGGCAGTTCGGGTTTTCCGGTCAGATGCGTATAGGTTGTCACGACATCCGACATTTGCGGGCCGTAGATAAAGTAGTAGTTCATTTCGCCGCCCTCGGCCCAAAAGCTGGTGACGTTTCTTCTTTCATTCGAAAAATCAAAAAAAGTGCGGAAAGTGTTGTCGAAGAAAATTCCGTAAGCCTGCTTGTTCTGCAATCCAATATAAAACGGGACGACCTTATACAAAGGCTCCTGGTCCTTATGGAAAGCATATTGGTCGGTGGCCCAGTTCTCTACCCTTTTCCCTTTGAGGTTGAAATGCGATGCCTTATCGCCGAGCCCGTAAAAACATTCGCCATCCTTAGAAGCCTTGCTCATCTTGACGATGTTGCCGCCAAATTCGTAGCTTTCTTCCCAATGGAAACCGAGTTCGTCTTCGAGGATGTAATTGCCTTCGAGATCGGTAATGGAAACGCGCATGTCGGACTTTTGGATTTTGCAGATGACTTTGCTCGTCCGTATAATATAATGGTCTTTTTCGTCAAGCACTTCGAGGGCATTATAGCCGTGCGACTGTGTCTTATCGATGGCGTAGGAAAAATCCTTGCTGAAATAGCCTTTGGTCGTATAGCGGAAACGAATCATGCTGTCGCGAAGTACGGTCACTTTCAGGATTACATTATTGTCGGTGTTGAAGTAAACGGAATCGGCATCTTTCTTGAAATCGACTATTTTGGATGGATATAAATCGCCTTTATATTCCAGTTCGGTATTTATAATCATAGTTCAGTGTTTGGTTCTGATGGCAAAAAAGGCCAATCTGCAAAAGGTTCAAACTTACAAAATTCGGGCGTTTCCGAAAACGAATTCCGTTGTTTTTCACGCAAACGTTGTCGTTAATAAACTTCAGGCTCATGTTTTAACATTAGATGCAGAAAATGTGTAAGACTGTTTTGATTGTACGGATTAATTTTACTTCAGCAAGCTTTATTCTTGTTAGCCGGACAACCGAAACAGCGGCTTTAGAAAAACTGAAAGTAGGGTAATTTTTATTATTTATCATGAAAAGAAATCTTTTATTTATTTTACCGATGTTGCTAATGTGCTGTTTTAGCGTTGACGCTCAGGAAAAAAATGTAACCGCCACGCAAACAAACCCGCAGACTGATGAAACTGGACGATGGTCAATTTATTGGGCCTCATGGACTGAATGGGGACATGGTTCCGGCTGCGGCGGATGGGGATTGTGTAATTTTAGCGATTGCTGGTTTTGCGATGTTGCCGACAAACTTCACGGAAAAATCACTGTGGAAAAGAAAACAAAACTTGGCGAGTTGGTTATCGAGCTTGACCCCGGAAAACCCGACCAACAGAAAGCCATTACTGAAAAATCTATATTAATTATAGAAACAGACATCTCCAGCGAGCATTCGATACTTTATAAAGGTGATTATCCATTCGATAGCGGAGTCGGAAAATACGGGGGTTATCGTCTAAAGGTAAGCATGAAGTAAATTATAAACTGAGGCGGACCAAATGTTCCGCCTCTTACTAAAATATTGAATGATGAAAAAAATTTTCTTGCCGTGTTTTGCATCATTGATACTATGTTCCTGTATAACAATTAAAGGTGATTTTAAAGGTCTTTACGGCTATTATGACAAAACCAACAAAGATTTTCCGGGTCTTTTGGTGAAACCATCTTTAGAAACGCCGTTGTGTAATATCACTAAAACGGAAACTCCAAGAATAATCGTCGCTAATGGTACGCAAATTAAAGCCTGTCTCGAACAATATGATAATTCCGTGTTATTTATATGGTCGTCAAAGTGCCATGGAATTTATTGCTATGCACTTAATGCCGTACAACGGGAATGCAAAGCTAAAGGGATTGAACTGTTCGTCGCGGCGGAATACTATGATGGAGAATCAATGATTCAGGATTACAATATAGACCGCCCCATATTTGGAATCGATACCGAATACTACAATACCAGCCTGACTGATAAGTATATGAAGGCATTTTTTTGGGACATTACCGGAAAAGAAGAACGCAACATGAAATTTATACAGTTTAAAAACGGACAGTTCGAACGGATGTGTATGCGCCTGGAAGATTTATAAGCGACTTTATCAAATTGATTATACCTTTTAAACAATTTTCAGTATACTGCTTATTTAAAGCACTTTATCAGAAAAAATTACCTCCTGTCGAAAAAATAATGGCAAATCCAACAGGTTTTTTATATTTGGGATACCCAATCTTAAAAAACGTATTATGGAAACCGACACTACCCAAAAATGTGGCTCATGGATCATGATTGAAGAGCCATTGGAAGCGGCAGCTGAAAATACACAACCAACCATTGAGAACAATTCCCAAAATGACTGGCAGGAGTATTTTCCCGATTTTAGTATCTAAACACCCCGAATTTCTATCCCATTTTAAACACCACTACCGCTAATGGCGGCAAAGTAACTGCTGCGGAAAATTCCCTGCCGTTCCAGGCTTCCTTATCGATTTTGATCGCTTTGGAATTGCCGACGCCACTTCCGCCATAGATGGTTTCGTCGCTGTTGAAAATCGGCGTGAGTTTTCCTTTTTTCGGTAAGCCGATACGATAGTCTTCGCGCACGACCGGCGTAAAATTACAAACTACCACCACATCCTCTTTTGGGTTATTGCCTTTTCGGATGTAAGACATCACGGCATTCTGGTGGTCGGAATAATTGATCCATTCGAAACCTTCGGCGGTGAATTGCTTCTCATAAAGCGCCGGATAGCTTTTATATAATTTGTTCAGATCGGTGATGGTCTTTTTGAAGCCTTCATGATAACCGAACTGGAGCAGATGCCAATCGAGGCTGCCTTCAAAATTCCATTCGCTGCTTTGCCCGAACTCGGAGCCCATAAACAATAATTTCGCACCCGGATGCGTAAACATGTAGCCATAAAGTAATCTAAGGTTTGCGAATTTCTGCCATTCATCGCCTGGCATTCTTCCCGCAATCGAGTGTTTTCCATAAACGACTTCATCGTGCGATAACGGCAGCATAAAGTTTTCGCTGAACGCATACGTCATAGAAAAAGTCAAATCGTTCTGGTGGTATTTCCTGTAAACCGGTTCTTTTTTGAAATATTGTAGCGTATCGTGCATCCAGCCCATCATCCATTTCATCCCGAAACCGAGTCCGCCCAAAAATGTCGGTCTTGAAACCATCGGGAAAGACGTGCTTTCTTCAGCAATCGTCTGGACGCCTTCAAAATTGGTATACACCGCCTCATTAAAATCTTTAAGAAAACTGATCGTATCGAGGTTTTCGCGACCACCGAAGATATTCGGTTCCCATTCGCCATCATTCCGTGAATAATCGAGATACAGCATCGAAGCGACTGCGTCTACACGAAGCCCGTCTGCATGATAATGCTGCAGCCAGAAAATCGCGTTGCTGATCAGGAACGACCGTACTTCATTCCGGCCGTAATTAAAAACGAGGCTTTTCCAGTCCGGATGATAGCCTTTGCGCATGTCGGGATGCTCGTACAGGTTCGAGCCATCGAAAAACCCGAGTCCGTGCGCGTCGCTTGGGAAATGCGACGGAACCCAATCCAAAATCACCCCGATTCCCGCCTGGTGCAACTTATCTACCAAATACATAAAATCCTGCGGTTTTCCGAAACGCGACGTCGGGGCGAAATAACCAACAAGCTGGTAGCCCCAGGACGGATCGTATGGAAATTCCATGATCGGCATGAATTCGACATGCGTGAATCCGGTTTCTTTGATATAATTGACAAGATCTTCCGCGAGTTCGAGATAGGTCAGGAATTTGCCTTCGGCGTTCCTTTTCCACGAACCCAGATGCACTTCGTAGACCGAATAGGGTTTGTCGAGCGCATTGGTTTCTTTGCGCGAATCCATCCATTTCTTATCTTTCCAACTGTAATCGAGGTCCCAGACTTTGGAGGCGGTTTGCGGCGGATGCTCACAATAAAGCGCGAACGGGTCGGCCTTTTCGGTAATGATGCCGTTGTTGTTCGACTGGATTTTATATTTATAGGTAGTGCCTTTCTCTACGCCGGGGATAAAACCTTCCCAGATTCCGGAGCCGTCCCAACGAACGAAAAGCTGGTGTTCGCCCTGAATCCAGTAATTGAAATCGCCGACTACCGAAACCGAACGGGCCGATGGCGCCCAGACGGCAAAATAAGTTCCTTTGACACCATCGACTTCAATCAGGTGTGCGCCGAGCTTTTCGTAGAGGCGAAAGTGCTTTCCGGCTTTGAAGAGACTGATGTCGAAATCGGTGAATAGTGAATGTGCTTGTGTTGGGTTCATATATTTTTTATTTGAAATTCCCCTCGACTGCGCTCGGGGTGACAGTTGTAAAACTGAAAATTCTTTATTACTATACTTTGAGTTGTTATTTTTGTCACCCCGAGCGCAGTCGAGGGGCTTTAAAATTTATATTTTGAATTTGTGGCATTCCTGCATTCAGCCAATGTTTGAAGTAAATCAAAATCGCCGGCGATCAATGCTTCTTTTTTTAATTTTGACCAATTCTTCAATTTCTTTTCAAAATAGATTGCTTGATTGGGTTCGGTAAATTCCTGGTAAAATTTCAATTGCACAGGTCTTCTTGAAAATGTATAGGCCTTTCTTAATTTTCCATCATTGTGTTCATTAATTCTTCTTTCCAAATCGTTTGTAATTCCTGTATAAAGAGAATTGTCTTTGCACTTTAGTATATAGACATAATAAAACTTCATTTTGGCTCTTATTTAAATTGCCCCTCGACTGCGCTCGGGGTGACAGGCGTTTCATTACTTTATTTTGGTAAATATTGCTAATCCTCGACTGTGCTCTGGTGACAGTTATAAAACTGAAAATTATTATTATTATCTTTTATTTTAAATCTCCTCGACTGCACTCGGAGTGACATGCTTTGTAATATTATCGGGTACCTAGCCCTGATGGCAGCGGCATCCTTTTTTGGCGGCGTTCGCCAAAAAAGATATAGCGGACAGCGGGAAATTGCTCCTATCCAAAAGTATCATTATTATTGGTTTTTACAAACAGTTTATAGCCGGGATACGACAGTACGATAATCCCTATGATAACCGACAGGCTGAAAACATCACTCACGGCAAAGGCAATGAACAATGCAATGGTCACAATCAGCGCCAGGTAACTCGTAAACGGATAACCGAAAGTTTTATACGGGCGCGGAAAATCGAGTTGCGTATGGCGTAATTTTATCAGCGATGCAAATGCGAATCCGGTGACGACCGTCATCATTATCGTGGCGAGCCCGAAAAGCTGCTCGAACGAACTGTAAACTGTCAGCACCAAAGCGAAAACATAGCATATCAGTAACGAATAGTACGGCGTTCCGCCTTTGTTGACGACCGTACTTTGCGGAATAAAAAAACCATCGCGCCCAAGGCCAAATAATATGCGTGACGGAATCATCATATAGGCATTGAGGATACTGACCAGTGAGAAAATCGCAACTGCCGTCATCAGTGTCCCGCTCCAGCCACCGAACGCTGCATTGGCGGCATCGGAAGCGGCAAGCGGTGATTTGGCGATGGTTTCGACGGGCAGCACATATAAGATGGCGCCATTGATGAGGACGTAT
>DATHGE010000027.1:0-3914 GCA_035317805.1 Flavobacterium sp.
GTTGGTTCGGGAGTAATTTCGTAGTTTTACGTCTTAAAAATCATTGCGTTATGAAAAAAATATTCTTGTTGGTATTTGTTTTTATGAGTATGGCTGCGTTTTCACAGGAAGACGCCTGGGTGTATTTCAATGCAAAACCCAACTCCCAGACCTTTCTTGACAATCCACTCACGATGCTTACACAAAGGGCATTGGACAGAAGAACAACCCAAAATATAGCGCTCGATTTTGCAGATGTGCCGATTCACCAACCTTATATCGACCAGATTGAAGCGGCAGCCGGAATCACCGTTCTCGCCAAATCAAAATGGTTCAATGCGGTTTTTGTCAGAGGCGCGCAGTCCGACATCAATGCGCTTTCGGCTTTGGCTTTCGTAGACCATCTCGATTTTGCCAATCCGGCTTTGAATATTGCCGGAAAAATGGCACCCGCTAAAAAAATAAAACCCGTCAACAAGACTTTCGAAACCGATGTCATCTTTGATTATGGCGATTCCGGAAACCAGATCGAGATGCTCAACGGACATTTGCTGCACCAGCAGGATTATACCGGTGCCGGAAAATTGATTGCAGTTATGGACGGCGGTTTTCCGGGCGTCAATACGGCATCGACCTTTTCACGATTAAGAGACAACAACCATATTCTGGGCGGTTATGATTTTGTAAGCCGCGACGCCGATTTTTATACCGGAATTTCACACGGAACCATGGTGCTTTCTACGATGGGCGGCTATAAAAGCGGCCAGCTCGTTGGAACCGCGCCTGATGCCGATTATTACTTGTTCATTACCGAAGACGGTGCCAGTGAAGGCCCGCTAGAGGAATCCCTTTGGGTGGAAGCTGCAGAGGAAGCCGATCGTCTCGGAGTGGATATCATTACCACCTCACTGGGTTATTCCAATTTCGATAATCCGGCATACAGCCACACCTATGAAGACATGGATGGCGTGACGACTTTTATTTCCAAAGGTGTTAATTTCGCTTTCAGCCGCGGGATCATTTGCGTGGTTTCTGCCGGAAATGAAGGTAACACCGACTGGCATTATATTACGGCTCCGGCCGATGCGCTTCATGCATTGACGATTGGGGCGGTTAATGCTTCAGGCGATTATGCGACGTTCAGTTCACATGGGCCTTCTTCTGATGGAAGGGTGAAACCCGATGTTGTGGCACAGGGACAGAATTCCGTGCTTTCCAATACCACGGGCAATGTCGTCACCGGTAGCGGGACTTCTTTTTCAGGGCCAATCATCGCCGGAATGGTCGCCAGTTTCTGGCAGGCTTTACCCGATAAGACCAATGCCGAAATCATGCAGTTGATCCAGGAATCGGCCAGCATTTATGCGAATCCAAACGACGAGTTGGGTTACGGAATTCCGGATTTCAGCCAGGCTTTGGCGACCGCTTTGGGAATTGAAACCTATACTTCTTCGCAGTTTACAGTTTATCCGAATCCGGCAGGTAATAAGGTTTCGGTAGCTTTTCCGTCAGGATTCACTTCGACCAATCTTACGTTATACAATACTTTAGGGCAAAAAGTGCTCGACCGCAATATTACAGGTTCGGATAATGTCCTATCTTTGGACAGCCTGAATTCGGGGATGTATCTGTATTCGATCCGCTCGAACGGCTTTTCCCAAAACGGGAAATTGATCAAGCAATAAATTACGACCATAACAATACGAATGAACAGAATCAAGCAGCTTTTCAATATCGAATATCCGATAATCCAGGGCGGAATGATTTGGAACAGTGGTTATAAATTAGCGAGCGCTGTCAGCAATGCCGGAGGTTTGGGATTGATAGGTGCGGGTTCGATGTATCCTGATATCTTACGGACACACATCCGGAAATGCAAACTGGCGACCAATAAGCCTTTCGGCGTAAACGTTCCGATGCTGTACCCGAATATCGAAGAAATCATGAAGATCCTGGTCGAGGAAGAAGTAAAGATCGTCTTCACATCAGCCGGAAACCCGAAAACGTGGACTGCTTTTCTTAAGGAAAACGGAATGACGGTCGTGCACGTGGTCAGCAGTTCCAAATTTGCCCTGAAAGCGCAGGATGCCGGTGTCGATGCCGTTGTTGCCGAAGGTTTTGAAGCAGGCGGGCATAACGGGCGCGAGGAAACGACGACGCTGACTTTGATTCCGATGGTGCGTGAAAAAATAGATATCCCGTTGATTGCAGCCGGCGGTATCGCTACCGGTCGCGGCATGCTCGCGGCGATGGTTTTGGGTGCGGATGGTGTCCAGATGGGAAGCCGTTTTGCTGCTTCGGTAGAGTCTTCGGCCCATGACAGTTTCAAAAATACGATTATAGCATTAGGGGAAGGCGAAACCCATGTCACCCTGAAGGAACTGGCGCCGGTACGTCTGATTAAAAATAAATTCTATCACGATATCCAGGACCTGTATGCAAAAGGAGCAACAGCGGAAAGTTTGCAGGAATTACTGGGAAGGGCAAGGGCCAAACGCGGAATGTTCGAAGGCGATCTTGTGGAAGGCGAGCTCGAAATCGGGCAGATTGCAGGATTGATCCATGATATCAAACCGGTGCAAAAAATTGTGGATGATGTGATTGTGGAATTTCGCACAGCCAAAAAGGAATTAGAGCGGATCGACTTATAAAAAACAAACAGATGAGCAGACTAAAGACATTATTATTTATTTTTTTCCTGACTTTCGGGATCCAGCAATCGAAGGCGCAGACCTATAAATTCCTGACTACAGGCTTTAGCGTTATGGAAAAGGATGATAAAGGCAATTGGGGGAAATGGTCTGATTTGCAGCCGGCCTCACTCATTGTAACGCTTGATACCAACAAGGGAAGGATTGTGATCTATTCGCAGGAAGTGCAGCTTTACGACATCCTGAAATATGAAGATACCGAAGAGAATGAGAACGACCTGATTTATAATTTCACCTGTACCGACGATGACGGAATGCCTTTTACGATTTCGATAATCACGCGCAAAAAGCAGGAGAACAGGAAGCAGCTTTACATTACCCAAAAAGATGTAATTGTGGTTTATAATATTGTGAATTATATCCATAAAGACGAGAAGGAATAATTATTATTCAAAAAAACACCCTTTATTTTTCGGATTTAAAATCGTAGGTCAATTGTATTGATTGGCTTTTGCGTGGCTTTTTTTGGAAGAATTTTCTTTAAATTCTATAAGTAATATTTTCAGTATTTGAGCCGTTTTTCGACATGTAAAATTTCTGTCCCGAAGCAAAATTAAATTTAAATTACTGAAATACAGCACATTGATTGTTTTATATGTGGGGATTTAAGTATTAATAAATTGTTAATGAATTTGTTCATAATATTAAAATCGCCAAAAAATTGAAAACAATAAAAAGGTTAATATAGTACTGTGATTAGGACTGTAGTTTTTTGCTTGAATCCTGTTCGGAATTAAACAATTACACTGTTTAAGACATTAGATTTTTATTGTGAAAGCCTTGTTTTGTTGGTGTTGTAAATTTCTATAATTTGTCAATTCGATATGCTTATGAGAATAATTACTCTTAGTGAAAAAAAAATATACTACCTCTTTCTTTGTTTGACTTTTTTTGCGGGTTTGACCATTTCGTCTGCCCAATGTCCAACAGTTGCCGATCCTACCCAATCATTTTGTGATGTCCAGTCGCCGACGATTGGCAGTCTCATTGCCACAAACAATGGCGGCGGGATTGTCTGGTATGCGAATGCGACCGGCGGTTCACCATTGTCAAATGCTGTCGGATTGGTCGACGGACAAGATTATTTTGCAGACAGTACTGCCGGAGGTTGCGTCAGGCAAGCAGTTGTGGTCACCGTATACGGCGCTCCCGATGCACAAAGCTTCCAAGGGCCTTGTGTGGATAATCCAAGCGACGCCACTATTTCAGATTTAACTTCACCGG
>DATHGE010000028.1:0-5944 GCA_035317805.1 Flavobacterium sp.
GATTTTCATGGTTCAAAATTTAATATGCAAAAATAAGAAGAAAGTTGTTGTCTCGGGTTAATAAAATCACAATGTGCCGAATTCGCGTGCCAGGATAAAGGCAGCCATAGCGATCACAAACCAGGCGAACCCTTTTTTGAGCTGGCTTTCGTTGACCGATTTGCTCCAATAGATCCCGATGAAAATCCCGACAATAGAAATGGTGGTAAACCCGAGAAGAAACGCCCAGTCGATCTCATGGTTTCCGATATCGCCCGTAAATCCGATCAGCGAATTGAGTGCGATGATCAGCAGCGATGTCGCGACCGCTTTGCGCATCGGCAATCTTGCGATGAAAACCAGTACGGGAATAAACAGGAATCCGCCGCCGGCGCCAACCATCCCGATCAATCTTCCGACAAGAAACATCCTGATTATCGAAAATATCCGGTTCGGGTTTTTGCTTTCGGTATCCGGTTCGGTGTTTTTCTTAGCCAGCATTGAAATCGCCGCCGCCAGCATCACAACGGCAAACAGTACCATCAATAAGATGTTTTTTGAAACCAGCAGGCTGCCGTTTTCGAAAATCGTTTCGGGGATGGAAGGGACGATATATTTTCGCGTCAGGAAAACAGCGATGAACGACGGAATGGCATAGACCAGTGCGGTTTTCACATCGACGATTCCCTTTCTCATATTCTGTATGGTGCCGAATGCGGAAGTCGTACCGACGATAAAAAGCGAATACCCGGTAGCGATTACAGGATCCAGCCCGATTAGATAAACCAGAACTGGCACAGTCAGGATCGACCCGCCGCCGCCTGTTAAACCCAATATCAAGCCAATACACAAGGCACCCAGATAACCCAAGTATACAATCACTTTGTTTGTTTTGTGCCCAAATTTAACCAATTATGCTTGGATTCGCGCAATCAATCGAAATTTGTATATACACATTTAACTAAAAATTAGTACTTGCAATACGCCGCGCCATTTCAAATAGTATTAATTTTAAAATCTATGGAAAAGGAATTAAAAAAGGGATTTTTCTTCAAGACCTATGAGGCGCCGTTTCAGTCTCCGTTCGACAAATTGCTGGGGATATTTCTCGAACTCATTACACACACTTCCGGAGATTTTGACGAGGCGATCGAATGGCTGCGCGAACTCGACAAGGAATATAAGCTCACCGACAAGGATTACACCATCGACGATTTTGTGGAAGACTTAAAGAAAAAAGGTTACATCCGCGAAGAATTCAATGACGACGGTACTTCGGGCGGCACCGGAATCACTTCCAAAACCGAACGCGCCATCCGCCAACAAGCATTAGATCACATCTTCGGCAATCTCAAACGCAGCGGAAGCGGTAGCCACAAAACCAAGCATGTCGGCTCTGGAGATGAGCATACGGGCGAATTGCGCGAGTTCCAGTTTGGCGATGCGTTGGAAAGGATTTCGCTCACGGAAAGCCTTCGCAATGCGCAGATCAATAACGGAATCGACAGCTTTGAATTAACCGAAAACGATCTGGTTGTTGAAGAAACGCAGTACAAATCACAGATGAGCACTGTTTTGATGATCGATATCAGCCACAGCATGATCCTTTATGGCGAAGACCGGATTACGCCCGCGAAGAAAGTGGCGATGGCTTTGGCGGAACTGATTACGACGCGTTATCCGAAAGATACGCTCGATATTTTGGTTTTCGGGAACGATGCCTGGCCAATCGCAATCAAGGATTTGCCGTTCCTTAAAGTCGGCCCTTATCATACGAACACGGTGGCCGGACTCCAATTGGCGATGGACATGCTGCGCAGGAAACGCAACACCAATAAACAGATCTTCATGATCACCGACGGAAAGCCGAGCTGTGTTCGCGAACCCGACGGAACCTATTATATGAACAGCAACGGCCTCGATGAATACATTGTGGATAAATGCTACAGCCAGGCGCAGCAGGCAAGAAAACTCAAGATCCCGATTACGACTTTCATGATTGCGCAGGATCCTTATCTGCAGCAATTCGTCAATCATTTTACAGAAGCCAACCAAGGAAAAGCATTCTATACCGGATTGAAAGGTTTGGGCGAGATGATTTTTGAGGATTATGAAGCCAACAGGAAGAAGAGAATAAAGTAAGATAGAAAAAAGATAAAAGAAGAAAGAAACAAGAGCCCAGATAAGCAGCAAAATCTGCGTAAAATCAATTTAAATCAGCGTTCAATTAAATTAAAAAATGAAAACAGAAAATATAAAAACACTAGGCGAATTAAAAAAAGCAGGTTATGCCAGCAAAAGCATCAAAGATGAATTGCGAGACAACCTGCGCGAAAGGATAAAATCCGGAAAGCCGACCTTTGAAGGGATTCACGGCTATGAGAACAGCGTCATCCCCGAATTGGAACGCGCCATCCTTTCGCGGCACAATATCAATTTCCTCGGGCTTCGCGGCCAAGCCAAAACCAGATTGGCACGCCTGATGGTGGACTTGCTGGATGAATGGATTCCGGTTGTAAAAGATTCAGAAATCAACGACGATCCGTTAAAACCGATTTCGCGTTTCGCCACCGACCTGATTGCCGAAAAAGGCGACGAGACTCCGATAGGCTGGCTGCATCGCAACGAACGTTTCTCTGAAAAACTCGCGACGCCCGACGTTACCGTAGCCGATTTGATTGGCGATGTCGACCCGATCAAGGCCGCCAATTTAAAATTATCGTATGCCGACGACCGCGTCATCCATTATGGGATGATCCCGAGGGCGAACCGCAGTATTTTTGTCATCAACGAATTGCCCGATTTGCAGGCGAGAATCCAGGTGGCGCTTTTTAATATTTTGCAGGAAGGCGATATCCAGATTCGCGGCTTCAAATTAAGGATGCCTTTGGATATGCAATTCGTATTCACGGCAAACCCCGAAGATTACACCAATCGTGGCAGTATCGTGACGCCATTGAAAGATCGGATCGGTTCGCAGATCCTGACGCATTATCCTGCGACGATTGAAACGGCCAGGAAGATCACCGAACAGGAATCGAAACTGGATGTGCGCCAAAGCGAAGCGGTTTACGTGCCGTCATTGGCCAAGGACCTGCTCGAACAGATCGCTGTTGAAGCCAGGTCGAGTGAATATGTCGATCCAAAAAGTGGCGTGAGTGCCAGGATGAGCATCACCGCATTTGAAAATTTACTCAGTACCGCAGAAAGGCGTGCCTTAAAATCAGGTGCCGATAAGACAACGGTACGCCTGTCTGATTTTATGGGAATTATCCCTGCGATTACCGGAAAAGTAGAACTCGTCTATGAAGGCGAGCAGGAAGGAGCCGATTTTGTTGCACAGGAATTGATCGGAAATGCGATCCATACTTTCTTCCCGGCTTATTTTCCGAAAATTGAAAAGCTCGAGAAAGCAGGTGACGAAAATCCATATAAGGAAATCCTGGATTGGTTCTTTACCGAAAATGGGTTTGCGCTGTATGATGATTTTACCGATGTCGAATACAAAGAGCAGCTCGATGAAGTCCCGGCATTAGGCAAACTCATAGAAAAATATCAGCCAGGCTGGCCGGAAGCCGATTTGTATTTCATGAAGGAATTTGTGCTCTGGGGATTGTCGGAATACGACAAGCTCAACAAGGACAGGTTTGACAGCGGCTACCAATTCAAGGATTTGTACGGAAGCTACATCAGCAGATTATAAAGCAAAAGGCCCGGAAAATCTCCGGGCCTTTTTTAGTCATTGTATTTTTCCCCGGCTTTCGAATAGGTAACCATGCAGTCGTCAAACATCGACTGGCAGTGTTCGAGCTCATTTAGGGTTATCGTCATGTCGAGTGTAATTTGCTTGAGTTCCCTCATATGATAGGCGTCGTCCGGTTTGCTTTTGAGATGTGTTTTCACATTGTGCATCTCGGCTTCAAGGACGACAAGCATATCTTTGGCCTTCTGTATCTGGAGTAGGTATTGGTGGCAAGCATTTTCCATGGCATTAGTCGGTTTGATACAGGCTAAATTAGGGTTTCAGAACACCTTCCGCAATACCCAGATTTAGTGATTTTTTTTCCTCACTAAATTTAGTGAGGGCCGTTTTTTCTTTCCGATTGCCATAAAATGAAAAAAAGCGCCTGTTTATGGGCGCTTTAGGGATATTTCTTTATTCAGGGTTATTCCTGGTTGCTCACTTTTCTATACGGAAATGCATTAAAAATGTGACGTTTTGCGAATCTTCCCGGTGACTCGGCATTCACCATTTTGACGTAAGTCGCCTTCGGGACGCTGATATATTCATAACTGCTTCCGTTTGAAAACTCCACATGAAGCCTGATATTTTCATATTTATAGTCGACGATTGTTGCATTGGCAGTGGTTTCCAGATATTCAGGCCGGCCAGATTCGATGGTTTCAGCATTGATGCTCACCAAAAAATGATACGCTTCGATAACGTCCTTGCTCATTACTTCGGCATGGGCCAGACCTTCAGTGTCATTCTGAAATTTGTCGGGATGGCAATCTTTCATCGAATTGCGGTAAATGGTTTTAAGCTCTTTAAGCGTAACGCTTCTTTCAACATTCAGCAATTTGCGGTATTCAACAATTTTTTTCATAGGTATGGGTAACTTATTGACATTTAACGGAAATTTTTCTGATTCCCTTTTTTGAAATTTTTTGCAAAGGTACATCTTTTTTTAAGTTTTTCAATTCGCGACGCCATACTTAATTTTAGGTTAACACCGCAGTAACCAATAATTAGCTACATTTGTAGGCTAAATTTTTCAAAAAAATGAATAAAAATACCCTTCTCGGATTGCTTTTAATGGCCACATTCATGTCTTACGGACAGGTGGTTATCAATGAAATGGATACGGATACGCCGGGTACGGATGAAAAGGAATTTATCGAGCTTAAATCGGCTACGCCAAATTTCTCTTTAGATGCTTATGTATTGGTCATGTTTAACGGCTCTGCCACTTCGAGTACCGGAAATAAAAGCTATTATGCGGTAGACCTTGACGGATATTCGACCGATGCCAACGGGTTATTCGTACTTGGGAATGATCTTGTTTCGCCGGTTCCCGATAAAATCCTTCCGGTAAGCACGATGCAGAACGGCGCCGACGCCATTGCCCTTTACCTCGGAAGCACCTCAGATTTTCCCGACCAGACATTGGCCACAACCACAAATCTTGTCGATGCGTTGGCCTATGGAACCAGCGATCCCAATGCGACCGAATTGATGGCCTTGTTGAACCTGACCATCCAGATTGATGAAAACCTTGGCGGATCGGGCACTACGAATTCGATCCAACGCAAACCAGACGGCACTTACGAAGTCAAACCGCCAACTCCGGGTGCAAATAACGACGGCAGCGGTATTGTGTTTAATGGGGTTGCCATAAATGTCGCTTCGAACACCTATAATGAAGGCGATAATTTCAACATCACTTTTACGACACAAACGCCGGTAACGAGCCCGTTGTCGTTTACTTTTACCATGGACAGCGGAAGCCTTGACCTTGCGGATTTTTCCGGAAACCTCAATGTTTTGATCCCAACCGGATCGACTTCGTTCACCACTAACATATTACTGATCGATGATACCGTCGACGATACCGATGAGCTCGGCCAAATCCGTTTCGGGGCGTTGCCTGTTGGCTATAAAAGGCTCAACGACAACATCGAAATCAGGGTGGTCGACAACGATTTTACCACCAGTGCCTGGGGAACGCCGCTAAATCCGACCCACGGAATTGTTGCGAGTACGGCTCCCGCAGGTTATTACGACAGCCTCGAAGGAAAATCAGGTGCGGTACTGAAACAGGCGATACAGGATATCATTGCAAACCCGGCGGTGGTGCATGCACAGAATTACGGCGATATCGAATATATGCTGAAAGACGCCGACCAGAATCCGCTCAACAGCAATGAAGTCTGGCTCATGTATGTAGAGCAGGGCAGGGCCAAA
>DATHGE010000029.1:0-2496 GCA_035317805.1 Flavobacterium sp.
CCGTAAAATCATGAAATCAACCAAATTAGCAGCATTGGCAGTTTTCGGAGCCTTGTCTTTGACTGCCTGCAAGAAAGAAACCGTTGAAACCGTAACGACCAATGTCGACGGCGATACGACAACCGTGGTAACTACGACCACGACCGGAGTTAAAAGCGACATCGAACTCGATTCGGCCAAAATAAAATTAGACCGCGCCAAAGAAAAACTCAAAGAAGCCATCGCCAAAGGTGACAAAAAAGCCGAGGCCGCTGCACAAAAAACCGCTGACGAAGCAGAATCGGCCTGGAACCACCTCAAATCTGACGTCAAAGAAGGCGCCGATAAAACCAAGGCAGCACTCGATGAAGCCAAAGAAAATACCAAGGAAAAATACAATGAAACGCTTGAAAAGGCAAAAGCGAAATAACGAAATTTTAAAGCCACGTGAATTCGTGGCTTTTTCTTTTATTATATTTACGTGATTATTAACTACAAACGCACACACATTGAAAAAAACTACCTTACTCGCAATGCTGTTCTGCAGCAGCGCGTTTTCACAGATTATCAATACCGCACCTTACATCCTGACCGTCGACGAACTCAAGGTATGGACTTCCGATGGGCCGACTGCTTCCCCGGACCTCATTTGTACCACACCGCTGGCGACACGATTCACCAACACCGAAACGCAGTTCAATCCGACATTGAACAACAATATGCAGATCGCTTACCTTCCGGACGGCATGAACAATTTCGGTAATTATCACGGTGAGCAAAGCCAGTTCAATCTCTACAATTTTACACATTGGGCTTATATTGATAAATTTGTGTGGTTTGGCGGCACGTCTTCGCAGAGTGTACAGATTCCGTCTTCGCCCTGGGCAAATGCCGCGCATAAAAACGGTGTGAAGATTTATGGCGACGTGTTCTTCTCCCCGACTGCTTTTGGCGGATCGACGGCGACTTTACAGAATTTCCTTGAACAGGACATTAACGGAAACTTTATCGCGATCCCGAAAATGATCGCCATCATGCAGTATTACAATTTCGATGGCTGGTTCATCAACCAGGAGACCGCGACGACTTCGACGGTTGCCAATCTGATGTACGCTTTCGTACGCGATTTAACAGCCCAAGCCGAGGCCGTCGGTAAGGAAATCATGTGGTATGATGCGATGGTATTGTCAGGAAGCGTCGGCTGGCAGAACAGGCTCAATACCAACAACAGTCCGTTTGTGCAGCGCGATGAAGATGCCGATGCCTCCAACGGTTTTGAGACGCGCGTGAGCAGCAGCATATTCATCAATTTCAGCTGGTCGGCGAGCACATCGCCAAACGCTTCACGGACACGCGCTACGGCAATCGGAAGATCGTCTTATGATGTTTTTACTGGCGCAGATATCTGGCCCGGAAGAAACCAGGGGAATTTTGAGACCAGCGGAAACGGTTTTATGACCAACCTGCATGAAAATGCGACAACGCCTTTCACTTCGTTGGGATTGTTTGCTACAAATTGCGTCTATAACAGTTCGGTTTATACCAATTTCAATAACGACCCTACGGATTATGCGTCATTTTATGCTGCAGAAAACCACATGTTTGCTGGTGACGACAGCAATCCGGCATTGGTTGATGCTACGGGATTTAAAGGATTTTCGAATTGGATTCCGGAAGCCTCGGTAATTACCGCGCCGTTTACATCCAATTTTAGTACGGGTCACGGGACGAAAAAATTTGTATCGGGCGCATTGGTTTCTTCCGATAGCTGGCACAATATGAATGACCAAAGCTTCTTGCCAACTTGGGAATGGGCTTTTTCACAGAACGGAATCTTAACCGCAAATTGGGATTTCAACGATGCGTATGACGGCGGGAATTCGATTAAGGTTTCCGGAAATTTACCCGCAAACACGCCTATTGATCTGATGCTTTACAAAACTAAAATCCCGGTTGACTTTAATAACGGCGTCACACACATCAGCCTGACATTCAAGACAAGCAACCCTGAAAACCCTAAAATGAAACTGATTGTAGTATTTGCCGATGAAGTCGCCCAACGCTATGAATTTCCGTTAACCACGGGCTTCACATCCAATGGCTGGACCAATGTGCTGACCAGTCTTATTCCGTATACAGGCCGCGAAATCGCGATGATTGGCGTGCGTTTCGATTCGGACACCACAGTTAATGATTACAGCATCAATATCGGCGAATTGAATTCTGACACGGTTCTCGGCACAGTTTCATCAGAAAAACAGCCAGGCGCCGTGATGGTTAGTTATCCTGATGCGCAGCAGGTTGTATTTACAATCAATTGGCCTTCCGTTTCGCAACTGCAATATTCCGTTTACGATTTGCAGGGAAAAGTCGTCAAAGCAAACACAATTGTGCTGAACAAAACGACCAACTTTCCTTTGAACACAACCAATATGAGTTCCGGAACTTATCTGGTGAAGTTTACCGATAAGAACAACGTTACTGAAACGAAGAAAATCATAGTCAAATAATTTTAAT
>DATHGE010000030.1:0-2672 GCA_035317805.1 Flavobacterium sp.
TTATATTTGCTACTCGAAATTTTCTATGGAACAATTTGTAGTATCAGCCCGTAAATACCGCCCGCAGACATTCAAGGATGTTGTCGGCCAGCAGGCTATTACCAACACTTTACTCAACGCCATAGAAACCAATCACTTGGCTTCGGCATTGTTATTTACTGGTCCGCGTGGTGTCGGAAAAACCACCTGTGCCAGGATTCTCGCACGCAAAATCAACCAACCCGGTTATGACGACCCGAATGAGGATTTTACCTTTAATGTGTTCGAACTCGACGCTGCTTCCAATAACTCTGTCGACGATATTCGGAACCTGATCGACCAGGTCCGGATTCCGCCACAAACCGGCCAATACAAAGTGTATATCATTGACGAGGTGCATATGCTGTCGCAGGCCGCTTTCAATGCCTTCCTGAAAACACTCGAAGAACCTCCAAAGCACGCCATCTTTATTTTGGCTACGACCGAAAAGCACAAGATTATCCCAACCATATTGTCGCGCTGCCAAATTTTCGACTTCAAGAGAATCACCGTAAAAGACGCCAAAGAACATTTGGCCGAAGTGGCGAAAAGCCAGGGCGTTGCTTTTGAGGATGACGCTTTGCATATCATTGCCCAAAAGGCCGACGGTGCAATGCGCGACGCGTTATCGATTTTTGACCGTGTCGTTTCTTATTGCGGAAACAACCTTACGAGACAGGCGGTAACCGAAAACCTGAACGTGCTCGATTATGAGACCTATATTAATGTCACCGATCTGATTCTGGAAAACAAAATACCGGAAGTTTTGATGGCTTTTAATGATATCCTGTCGAAAGGTTTTGACGGACATCATTTCGTTTCCGGACTCGCATCGCATTTCAGGGATTTATTGGTTTCGAAAACACCTGCGACACTGACTTTGCTTGAAGCCGGAGAACAGGCCCAGAAATTATATGCCATCCAATCACAAAAAGCGTCGATGGAATTCCTGTTGAAAGGAATCGATATTGCGAATGACAGTGACCTCAAATACAAAGTCAGCCAAAACCAAAGGCTGCTCGTCGAGCTTTGCCTGATGCAACTTGCCTCTGTCACTTACGACGGAGAAAAAAAAAAGTTAACGGATTTATAATTCCGGCCAAACATTTTTACGGACGCGTACTTGATATCGCCGTAAAATCCCCTGAAATATTAGACAGTCCTGCAATCAATACCATTTCAATTCCTTCAAAAAACGAGACGGTAACTGTTGAAATCGATACCGTCACGACCATCGACGTCAGCGATACCACTGTTGAAATTACGATGACCACAACCGAAACAATTACTGAAAAAACGACTATTCCGGTTTCAAACGAGCCTAAAGTTTCGGCACTTTCGTTGTCGAGCATCCGCGCGAAAAAGGAATTGCAGGAAGCCAATAAATCTTTTGTAAAGAAAGAAGAACAGCTGCCGACCGAACCTTTTTCTGAAACGGAAATGCTGTTGCAATGGAACAAATATGCGCAGCGACTGGGCGATAAGGGCCAGAAAATCATGGAATCTCTTTTATTGATCAACGACCCGAAATTGCAAGGCACGACCATTCTGCATGAATTGCCGAATGAAGGTTCGAAAATCGATTTTGAGAACGAGAAGAATGAGCTTCAGGGCTATTTGCGCGGCAAACTCCACAACCATGACATTACGGTTGAAGTGATGGTGAATGAAAGTGTGGAGAATAAATTTGCGTTTACTTCGCAGGATAAATACAATCGCTTAAACCAGATCAATCCGACTTTGGATGTCTTAAAGAAAACCTTTGATTTGGATATTTAGTCTTTTTCCGCTTCAATCTCGTCTACCCTTTTTTCGATCCTGGTATCAGGAACCAGCCACATCAGCGCAATAAATAGGTAAACTGCGCCTGAAATCCATTCGTTATAAAACGAGGAAATGATACCGATCACATATAAAATTGCAGAAGATTTTCCCTTGAGGTCCTTACCGACGGCTTTTTTGAGGAGCGAATTTTTGCCCTGGCTTTTGATGATCAGGTCCTGCAGGATTACATAAGCGATTCCGGCCATCAACAGGATGAAACCATATAACGCCAACGTCGCTTTTGCAAAATGGTTCTCGCCCATCCACCCTGTGGCGAACGGAACCAGCGAAAGCCAGAACAGTAGGTGCAGGTTGGCCCAAAGAATCGCCCCGTTGACTTTCGTAGTGCTTTGCAGCATGTGGTGGTGGTTGTTCCAGTAAATCCCGATATAGATGAAACTCAGGACATAACTTATAAAAATTGGAAACAGTTTCTGCAGCGATTCAAAAGTCGCTGCGCCTCCAGGAACCTTAATTTCGAGAATCATGATCGTGATGATGATGGCAAGCACGCCGTCGCTGAAAGCTTCGAGTCTGTTTTTATTCATAGTCTAGATTTTTCCGTAATACAAAGCCTTTACGATTCCGTCTGCGAGACCGATTTTCGGGACGTAAATATTGCGCGCGCCACTCCATTTCATCGCGTTGAGGTAAACGCGAAGCGCGGGAATGATGACGTCGGCACGGTCAGTGTTGAGTCCGAGTTCAGAAACGCGCTGCTCATACGATAAGGCGTTCAAAGCCGAATACTGTGCATTGAGGTAAATGTAAGACAGTGGTTTTTCCTGCATTTTCCCCGACATTTTAAAAACCTTGTTGATGTTTCCGCC
>DATHGE010000031.1:0-4998 GCA_035317805.1 Flavobacterium sp.
AAATCCCGGGAATCGGTGGCCAGCGCGGTTATGTGTCTTTTGGAAAAGAACATGCGAAAGGCAAAAAAGAAGGCGATTTGAAAGAGTTTTGGCATTTCGGCCAATATGTCGGCAAAGACTCCAAATACGCTTCGGAATATCCTGATAACGTTGAAGTGAAAGAGTTGCCGCGTTTTAATGAAGTCGGTAAAGAAGCTTACCAAATGTTAGAAAAAACCGGAATTTATGTATTGCGCGCCTTGGCGTTGCATTTAGGACTGGATGAATTTTACTTTGATAATTACGGCAAAGAAGGGAATTCGATTCTTCGTCCAATCCATTATCCGCCGATCACTTCAGAGCCTGAAAACGCGATTCGTGCAGCGGCTCATGGCGACATCAACCTGATTACGCTTTTAATGGGCGCCCAGGGCCGCGGCCTGCAGGTGCAAAACCACAACGGCGAATGGATCGATGCGATTGCAGAACCGGACGAACTCGTAATTAATGTGGGCGATATGCTTTCAAGACATACCAACAACCGATTGAAATCGACGATACATCAGGTGGTGAATCCACCAAGGGAATTATGGGGAACGTCGCGTTATTCGATCCCGTTCTTTATGCATCCTGTGAGTGATATGAAACTCGACGTACTCGACAATTGTATCGACGATAAAAACCCGAAATTATATGACGACATCACCGCGGGGGAATTCCTGCATGAGCGTCTGGTTGATTTGGGATTGATAAAAAAATAGATTTTAATTATATCTTTGAAAGACATTGGGTTTTGCTTGATGTCTTTTTTTTATTGAACGCAGATTAATGCGGATTTTCGCAGATTGACGCGGATTTATATACGCCACGAAAAAATTATATTATGGAAACTGAATTGCTTTTTAAAGAGATGACGGATGTATCATTGCATCATTTTATGAAGTCTACAATGAATTGGGATATGGCTTTTTGGAAAAAGTATATCAGAATGCTTTGGCATATGAACTGAAATTAAAAGGTTTATCAGCAGAAATCCAATGTCCAATTATTGTAGAATATAAAGATGTAATTGTAGGCAACTATTTTGCCGATATTATTGTGAACCGTAAAATTATATTAGAATTAAAAACTTGTGACAACCTTATTAATGAGCATCAATATCAATTGATAAACTATCTAAGAAGTACTGATTGTGAAGTTGGACTTCTCCTCAATTTTGGTAAGAAACCACAATTTATGAGGAAAGTTTTTGAAAATTATCGAAAATAAAATCCGCGTCAATCTGCGAAAATCCGCATTAATCCGCGTTCAGAAAAATTATGGATTTACAAGACCAACTAAAAAACCTATTTCCCGACTACCAGCCTTCTCCTGAGGAAGAAACTGTCGAAGCCCCAAAAGACCTATGGATCCAGCAGGAACCGATGATCTGCAAATTCGAAAAGCGAAAAGGCAAACCCATCATCATCATCGAAGGCTACAACGGCTCCGACGACGATTTCAAAATGCTCGCCAAAGAACTCAAAACCAAACTCAGCGTCGGTGGCAGCTTTAAAGACGGCAGCATCATCATCCAGGGCGATTACCGCGACAAAATCATGCAACTGCTCAAAGACAAAGGCTTCAAAGTGAAGCGCGTCGGCGGATAACTAATTAACAATTGATAATTAACAATTAATAATGAAAGTGAAGCTCTTTCGACTTCCAACTTTCGACTTTCAACTACATGATACAATCATCTGAACTCATATTAAACCCAGACGGCAGCGTCTATCACCTGAACCTGCGCCCGGAACACATCGCACACGACATCATTTTCGTAGGCGACCAAAACCGCGTCGAGAAAATCACGCAGTTTTTCGACAGTATCGAATTTTCTACGCAAAAGCGCGAATTCAAGACACAAACCGGAATCTTCAAAGGCAAACGAATCACTGTCATGTCGACCGGAATCGGCCCTGACAATATCGACATCGTCATCAATGAACTCGACGCACTCGTAAATATCGACCTCAATACGCGCGAACCGAAAGAAAACCTGACAGCATTAAACATTATCCGGATCGGGACTTCAGGCTCACTTCACGAAAATATCCCTGTCGACAGTTTCGTACTTTCCAAATTCGGGCTCGGGCTCGATAATATGCTCCGCTCCTACCGCATCGACGAAGTTTCCAATACCGCAATCGAAGACGCGTTCATCAAACACACAAATTGGGATGCGAAAAAAGGCAGGCCGTATGTAATTTCGTGTTCTTCAGCGCTCGAGAAAATCATCGAAAGCGACCGGATGCACAAAGGGATTACCGCAACTGCCGGAGGTTTTTACGGTCCGCAGGGCCGCGTCTTGCGATTGGAAATCCAGGATAAAACCCTCAATTCCAAGATGGACAATTTCGAATCTCAAGGCCATAAAATCACCAACCTCGAAATGGAAACCGCCGCCATATACGGACTCTCAGCGCTTCTGGGCCACAACGCCCTGTCGCTCAACGCCATTATCGCCAATCGCGCTTCAGGTACTTTCAGCGCAGATCCGTACAAAGCCGTCGACGAGCTGATTGCCTATACTTTAGAAAAACTGGCGAATAATTAGTAGCTATTTCCCGCTTTTGCCTTTATCTCTGCGCTGCGCTGCGAGGATACCGGCGCAATCGGGGCTAATTTGGTAAAATGGAACAAACCGTCAATAAATTACAAAACCTGCTCACCGCTGCAGAAGCTTATTTTGCCAAAGCCGACGACGCCTTCCTTCAATTGCCGATCGCCGAAGGGAAATGGTCGCGCAAGCAAATCCTCGGGCATCTGATCGATTCTGCAGTCAACAACCTGACGCGCTTTACGGAAATCGGTTACCAGCCGCAACCTTATATTTACAGGGAATACAGGCAAAATGAACTCGTGGAAATCAACCGATATCAAACGGCTGATGCCAAAGAAATCTTCCGGTTGTGGCTGTCGCTCAACAAACAAATTGTGCGCGTCATACAATCGCAAACCGAAGAAAGATTACATTTGAAAGTCCAATTCACCGACGGAATGATCGCAGACTTGCGGTTCATTATGACCGATTACCCGGAGCATCTGGAACATCATTTGAACCAGATTTTTCAATGATGCACAAACGCGTTAGGGATTAGGCAAGCACCGCGTGCAGCCGAAAGCCCGACCCGCAGGGAAACGCCCAAAATCAATTGACAATTGATAATTAACAATAAATAATTAACGGCTCAGCGACTCAGATTCCCAGCCACTCAGCAACCTCAAAAAAATGAAAACCATAAAAATCGCAGGCGTTCCCGAACATTTCAATCTTCCTTGGCATTTGTGCATCGAAAACGACGAATTTGGGGTTGAAGGCATCGACCTGCAATGGACCGACATTCCCGAAGGCACCGGAAAACTCTGTCAGATGCTGCGCAGCGGCGAAACCGACATCGCGGTGATTCTGACCGAAGGCATTGTTAAAGATATTATTGCGGGAAATCCTTCCAAAATTGTGCAGGTTTATGTGGAATCGCCTTTGATTTGGGGCATCCATGTGGCGGCGAATTCCAAATATAAAACGCTTTCCGAGTTGGAAAATACCAAAGTAGCAATCAGCAGGATCGGCTCCGGATCGCAATTGATGGCTTATGTCAATGCCGGAAATGAAGGCTGGAATACCGAAAAACTCCAATTCGAAATCGTCAACACCATTGATGGCGCGGTGGAAGCGCTGGCCAACGGAACCGCAGATTACTTTATGTGGGAACGTTTCATGACCAAGCCGCTGGTTGACAACGGCACTTTTCGCAGGATCGCCGATTGCCCGACACCATGGCCGTGCTTTGTGATTGCGGTGCGCGATGAGATTCTTGAAAAACATCCGGGGACGATCAAACGCATTCTCGAAATCATCAACCAGACGACTTCCGAATTCAAGGAAATCCCAAGTATCGACCGGACTTTGGCTTCCAAATACAACCAGAAACCCGAAGATATCCGCGAATGGCTTTCGCTGACCAAATGGTCACAGAAATCCTTAACAGAAAATATGTTAAACAAAGTTCAAAATCAACTCTTTGACCTTTCTGTTATTGATAAAAAGGGTATTTTTGCTGAAATGGTAAAGGCAATCTAGCTTTGCCCTTGCGCTATGGTAAGATTTCAGGACATTCCTTTCCAAAAAATAATCGACAGGCTTCAAGTCAAGAAGCCGTGGGATATGGTCATTATTTTTGCGCTCAATATCCTGATTGCGATTCCGGTTTTTATCATCATCCACCAGAACATCATCGACCCGCAGTGGTATTTCCAGATCGACAGGATTTTACTATTCATTGTGATTGTGGTGGTTATACAATTGGTTTTGCGGTTGATGCGGCATGTTATCATTATTTGCATTGCGTTGTATCTGATTGCTTTGCTTATCGGGAGCCTTTCGGGGAATTATGGTTTCAACAGTGTATTTGAGGATTACCGTTACATGATTTATGCGATGTCTGACAGTCCGAACCCGCAGGATATGATCCTTTCCAAACTGCTGCCTTTCCCAAACAAATCGAAGATCCTCAATGCCGTTGAATATGAGAATCCGAAAGTGCGCAATTTCGCGGTCATGGCGACGACGAAGGATTTTAAGAACGTTCGCGGCTATTCGAAATACCGCACGATTATCCAGTGTTTTGCCGTTTTTAAGGAAATCAATGGCAGGTGGAATTATGTCAGCGATCCCAAAGGGCGCGATTATATAGCCAAGGCAACCGAATCGCTACTCTATTTTTCGGGCGATTGCGACGACCATGCGATTTTAATGTCGGCCTGCGTGAAATCGATTGGCGGCGTTCCGCGTTTGGTGCACACGGGCGGGCATATTTATCCGGAGATTCTCATTGGCGATAAGAACGATCTCGAAACCATCAACTACCTCATAAAAAAAGTGCTTTTTGTGAAGGAAAGTAAAGGAAAACAGATTCATTACCAGATTGATGAGCGCGGCCAGGTATGGCTCAACCTTGATTATACGGCGACTTATCC
>DATHGE010000032.1:0-3432 GCA_035317805.1 Flavobacterium sp.
TAAATAGTCTTCTTCTTTTTGTTCATCTGGTAAACGGCAAAACCGATTCCCCCAACCAAAATATAGGGGATAACCATCAGGTAAACGATACCGTCATTGACCGCTTCGGCTTTGGCACCGTTGCCTTCACTTTCGATGGCGGCGCGGCACATGGCACATTGGGCGTTTGCGGGAAGTGTGAAGAAGCAAGAAGCGAGAAGCAAGATTATTGCCTTTGCGAATTGACTTAGCATTTGATCTTGACTCTTGACTCTATTTTCTATTTTTTTATTGTACATAATACGGTGCAATCATCAGGTAAACGATAACTCCGGTTACGGCTACATAGAGCCATATCGGAAAAGTGATTTTGGCGATTTTCCGATGCCTGTCAAATCTTTCGGCCAAAGCGCGAACATAAGAGATCAGCACCAATGGAATAACGGCAACAGACAAAAAAATGTGCGAGATCAGCAGGAAAAAATAAACATAACGGATGGCGCCTTCGCCACCAAATTTAGTCGCTTCGGCAGTCATATGATAGGCGACATACATCACCAGGAACGCTACAGAAAGGCAAATCGCCGTAGTCATCAAACGTTGGTGCAGCTTCTGTTTGCCGTTCTTTATCGCCATCACTGCGGCAACCAGAACCACAGCGGTGATTCCGTTGATCGTTGCGTAAATCGGTGGCAGAAAGGAAAGTGGTTTGACATCATATCCTAAATCTTTGAGCTTAACGCCAAAAAGAATCGCCACAACAACCGGAATTACGATTGATACCACAATGATGAATTTGCTGAATTTCTGTTCCAATGCACTGTTTTGGGTATTTTCCTCCATCTTATTCGTGTAATAATTTTTCAATATCCTGCTGGATGGCTTTTACGCCTTCCTTTTCAATTCCGTCATAATATAGAATCGGGTTGTTGAACTCGTCCCTGCGGCAACGGATAAAACCTTTCTTGTCGATGAGTGCAAACAGTCCCGAATGCTCGAAGCCACCGTTAAATTTGCTGTTTTGTCCCGCATACAGGTTAAAGCCTTTGTTGGCGATTCCGTAAATATATTCGCGGTCGCCGGTGAGCATGTGCCAGTTGGAAGATTTCACGCCGAGCAGATCGGCATGTTTCTTCAATACTTCGGGCGTATCGTTTTCAGGGTTTATGGTTATGGATGCGATTCCGAAATTCGGGTTCCCGAAGAATTTATTCTGGATATCGACCATGTTCAGGTTCATTTTCGGGCAGATTGTCGGACAGGTTGTAAAGAAAAACTCAACAATATAGACTTTCCCGTCATAATCGGCGTTGGTGATTTTCTTGTTGTTCTGGTCGGTGAGCTCGAATTTTGGCGCCTGGCGGATGGTCATCAGTTTGGCGTCGGCTTTTCCGTGATTTTCAATTTTGTCCAAACGGTCGCCTTTTACGATGTCGTTGCCTTTGATCCTTTCTATGATTTTCGGAATCGCATAAATTCCGAAAACCAATATGACCAGTGAAATCCCGATGTATGATTTATTCTTGAGCATAATTTAGTCTTTAAATTCCTGTTTGGTCGCGTTGTGGTTCTTTTTGAGCGCCGCGCGGTATTCGTAAAGCACCACCTTGAAATCATCGAGCATCTCGTTGCTGAGATCGGCGGGATGAAAAGTGCTGTAGCCTTCCTTGTATTCTTTCTTGTCTTTCCTGCCGCGAAGATTCCTTTCCTTATCGATGATGTAAACGTTGGGCGTTCCAAAATCCGGATTTAAAGCGCCTTTGAGTTTGAGCTGGGCGTAAAAAACTGAAATCTCCTCAGGCTTTGCAAAAACGAAATGCCATTGTTTCATATCGGTCGTAGCCTGCATCGCAGCAAGAATACTTTTGGCAACTTCTTCTGTCCCAATGGGACAAACATAAACGAATTGCAAATCAGTAAATTCATGATAACGCAAATATACTTTTTGTTGCAGGTTGAAAAGGTCGCCGCGGTTTTTGAGCAGATCGAAGCCGCCGAAACCAAGGACCGTAATTTTTTTATTGAGGGAAACTTTTTCGTTTTTGAGGGAATTCCATTCGCCGAAATCAGCAACTTTCGGGGTAACTATAGGTAAATGGGTAAATCCGTTAACGCCGGACGCAAAGAAAAGATAGGCAACGATCGGGATCACAAAGAGGACAAAAAGGACGATATTTTTTTTCATTGCCGCATTGGGGTTATTCCGGTACAAAAATAAAAAAAGACGGTCGTAAAACCGTCTTTTTTATGAATTAATATGCTGTTAAAAATTCCACTTGATGGTGGCATCTTTAAAGACCTCGAAAATATAATCAGCTTCTACAAGAAGGATGAATAGTAAATATAAGACCAGGAAAATAACCGGCGCTACGACGGTCCATCTCAGACTGGCTTTTTCGCCCTCCATGTGCATGAACGCCCAGATGATATAATAGGCTTTTACAAGCGTCAGGATGATGAACATCCAGTTGAGCAGATTCATGCTAAGGAAATTGTGCATGTGAAACACATCGGGTTTGATGATACCCATAGCAACTTCGAAAGTCGTGATTACGGAAAGGATCCCGAAAACCAGCCAGATTCTTTTTGTATTAGAAACGTGTTCGTGTGACATAATAATAACTTTTGAAATTAAACTAAGTAGAAGAATGTAAATACAAATACCCAAACCAAATCGACAAAGTGCCAGTAAAGACCCACTTTCTCTACCATTTCATAGCTTCTTCTTTTTTCATAAGTTCCCAAAAGAACGTTGAAGAAAATAATGATATTGATGATAACTCCTGAAAATACGTGGAAACCGTGAAACCCTGTGATGAAGAAGAAGAAGTCGGCGAACAATTTGCTGCCGTATTCATTTCTGGTAAGGTTTGCGCCTTCAACCACGAGACTTGCATTGGCCAGCATGACTTCAGATTCTGCCCTGGTCAAAACCGTTTTGTGCTTATGATGGCTCAATTTCTGGTTTACTTTCGGGTCTTTCAATGAAGCGGCATCGCCTTTAAAGATAATTTCCGTACGGACTAACAAATCAGGGTGTGATTTGAAACCTGCCTGTACTTCTGCAACCGAATAGGTTGGCAATGCGCTTTCAGACATGAACCACCTGCCGTTACTTTTTTTCAACTGTTCCCTTTCTTCAGGAAGCGTCGCTGCAAAATCTTCGAGCTTTACTCTTTTTCCGGTGTTGTCTACAAACTGCAGCAAACTTCCGCCTTTGGTTTCGATCGCGCCATATTCTCCATGGATGAAATTTTTCCACTCCCAGGCCTGTGAGCCAACGAAGATCATACCGCCTACAATCGTAAGGAGCATGTAAAACGCCACTTTCATTTTGTTCATGTGATGTCCGGCGTCAACTGCCAGGACCATCGTTACGGAAGAGAAAATCAGGATAAACGTCATCAATGCGACATAGTACATTGGTGCTGAAACGCCGTGCATAAACGGAAA
>DATHGE010000033.1:0-3307 GCA_035317805.1 Flavobacterium sp.
GCAAACAGCTCAGCGATATTTTCTGTTGCCATCGCAATTTCGCAAACGCTCATCGATTCAGACCGCGACGGTATAGCCAATACATTGGATCTGGATTCGGATAACGACGGTATTGCCGATATTGTAGAAGCCGGATTCGCGGCACTCAGCAATGGAAAAGACCGTATGGACAGAACCACTCCCGGAATATGGATCGATGCCAACGGAAATGGATGGCACGATACCGCCGAAGCATTCTACACATCGCACAGTATAGTAGATACCGACGGCGACGGCGTACCGAATTATCTTGACCTCGATTCTGATAATGACAGTAAATTCGATATTGATGAGGCCGGACTCATTTATGGCGATGGCGATGTGAACGGCGATGGCGAAGGTGACGGTGCCGATACCGACCATGACGGAATATTGGATGTTTTCGACAAATTAAACGGGTTCGGAAATTCCGGAAAACCAGTTCCTGTGAATACTTTAGGTTCAGGAAATCCGGATTATATGAAAACGATGTCGCAGGCCGCGGGCGTAAGCGATATCTCAACTACGCTTTATACCAGTCTCGACGCCAACAATGACGGAAAAATTGACGGGACTACCGATATCGACAAAGACGGAATTATCGACACTTTCGATACCAATACGGCTTACTTCGGTTCGCCAAGAGACCTGACCCGCAAGCTTTTCCTCGACCTTGACGGAAGGAATGATTACGCGCAAGGAACACAGATGCTCAGCAATTTGACCAATGCCACGATTATGGGTTGGATCAAACTCAACAGCGCTTATACTTCCAACGGTTTTGTGCTTGGACAGGACGTTTTCAACCTTAAAGTGAATGTAGTTGGCGGAAACAAACAGCTCGTGGCGACAGCCAAAGGACAATCGGTGATTTTCTCTCAAAATCTGGTGGCCGACAGATGGTACCATATCGCAGCGGTCTATGACGCCTCAAATCCAACAGAAACATTGAAGATATATGTGAACGGCTTGAAAGATGCAACGTCAAACTCTGGCCTTTCCGGGAATCTCGGAACCAGTACGGCCAAATTTACAATGGGTAAAAATGCGCTAACCGCAACCGATTATTTCAAAGGATCAATTGACGAAGTGCGTGTTTTCAACACCTCTTTAACCGATGACATTCTCCAGAAAATGGTATATCAGGAAATTAAGGCCAATGGCGCAGCAATCCGCGGGGAAATCATCCCTAAAGATATCGAGCTTTCGAGTTGGGCCTCGCTCCTTGCCTACTACAAAATGGACAATTATAAGAATGACGTCATCGACAACCATGTCACGGCTTCGATAGATAACGGACTGAGCACTTCTTTTGCAAGGATTTACAATGTGAAAAACATCCGCTGCCAATTGGCGCCAATGCCTTTCGTAACTACCCGGGCAGGATCTATCGATGAGGCCATAAACCAGAATAACTTTGTAAACGGGATCGATGCGCTAACCTACAACTGGTCGATTATCCAGATAAAACACAACATCAACTTCAGGTCGAACCAGATTTCGCTCGGAATGTTTGTTGATCCGGGTGTAACCGTAAAAGCTTCCAACAGCAACAAAATCGAAAATACCTGGTACCTCAAGCTCGACGGAAAAATCGACCTTCAGGGCAGGTCACAATTGGTACAGACCGCAACGAGTAGTCTTGACCCCACAAGTGCTGGCTATATCGAAAGGGACCAACAGGGACAATCGAGCCAATTCAATTACAATTATTGGTGTTCGCCAGTGGGAACCATCAACAACACGTCAAACAACAATAGCTTCACCGTAAATGGGATACTCAGGGACGGCACGAATCCGGCCAGTCCGCAAAACATCACCTGGACCACCGGACTGAATGGCGCACCGACCACACCGATAACATTGAGCAGCTACTGGATTTTCAAATTCCAGAATATGACGCCTGTTTATGCCAACTGGTCTTCGGTCGGGCCAAACGGAACTTTATTGGCCGCACAAGGATTTACGCTGAAAGGAAGCGGTGCAGCATCCGGGACGCAGAACCTGACGTTTATCGGGAAACCGAACAACGGAACGATCACAAGCCCGATTGCCGGCGGTAACCTCAACCTGAGCGGCAATCCTTATCCTTCTGCGATTGATGCTGATAAATTCATCACGGAAAATAGCACGGTAACGAACGGGACTTTATATTTCTGGGAGCATTTCGGCACAAACAACTCTCACAATCTTGCCGATTACCAGGGCGGTTATGCGACAAGGAACCTTGTTGGCGGAACGCCTCCGGTTTCCCCTGCAGGAATCAGCGGATTGGATTCTGGCGCAAAAACTCCGGGAAGATACATTCCGGTTGGACAGGGGTTTTTCATAAACGCAACGGTTTCAGGAAACATCACTTTTAACAATTCACAGCGTATTTTCGTGAAAGAAAACAACATGGCGTCTAACCTGTTGTTCAGGCATGGCGATACACCTACACCGGTTTCGCATTTGTCGGAAACTTATAATCTCGATGATCCGACGGAAGAAAATACGTTTGCCAAAATCAGGCTGGGATTTGACTCAGGCAACTTCCACAGACAGGTGCTGCTCGGATTTATGGATGAGCACGCTACAAGCGGAATGGACGTAGGCTATGATGCGCACAACATCGATTCGCAGCCGAACGACATGTACCTCATGCTTTATAATTACAAGCTTGTCATTGAAGGCGACGGCTATTTCAACGAAAACAATATTTATCCGATCAGCGTGAAAACAGCCGCTCCGGGCGTAGTGAAATTTGTCCTTGACGGAACAGAAAATTTCGATGAAGACCAGGTCGTCTACCTCTATGACAATACGACAACCGAATACCATGATATCAAGGCCGCGCCTTTTGAAATCGACATGCCGGCAGGAACTGTAGTCGACCGTTTCTCTTTGCGCTTCACAAATCCCAATGTGGTGCTTGGCAATACTGCTTTCGATTCGGGTACCGAAAACGTCGTCGTTGCATTTACCAGCAATGACAATACGATTCTCGTAAAAAATGAGAAGACAGCCCTTACGATAAAATCGGTGATGCTGTTCAATATGCTCGGGCAATCGGTTGCAAAATGGGACGTATCCAAATCAAACCAAACCAAAATCCAAATACCAGTAAACAACATGAGCACCGGAACGTATATCGTAAAAGTGACCACAACAAACGGTGATATCTCCAAAAAGATCATCATCAAATAACCCTTTTTTCCCCAAAAAAGTAGCGCGCTTCCCAAACCCCTGAGAAGCGCGCTTTAGTTATCTAACCTCAAACAAACCCTACTATGCTAATTTGTCTGCTAAT
>DATHGE010000034.1:0-2769 GCA_035317805.1 Flavobacterium sp.
CTTTACGATTCTGAAGGCGGCGGTGGGTTGCTTAACATCATCCTTAAAAAAGGAAAAAACCAGGGCGTAAACGGAACCATCATCGGTTCAGCCGGAAATCCGGAGAACTACGGGCTTTCGGCCAACATCAATTACAAAACCGATACTTTTAATCTCTTTACCACAACCGGTTACAACTACAGGAACAATCCGGGAAACACGATTAACAATACCGAATATTTCAATGATACGCCGAGCAAATACATTGATGAAACGCGCCATAATGAACGATTAAGCAAAGGCTATAATTCCAATTTCGGGTTTGATTGGTATCTTGACAAATCGACAACGTGGACCAACAGCATCAACCTCCGCAGAAATACCGGCGGCAATCCCGAAAATGTCACTCTAGACAATTACGGGCAAAATCATGAATATCTCTTTACGGAATACCGCTTCAATGATGCTAACAGCACGAGCCTCAACGTAGAATACAATACCAATTTCGTCAAGAATTTCAAAAAGGAAGGACACAAACTGACCATCGACGGCTCGTTTTCAAAAAACAACGACGATGACGATTCTGAAATTTTTGGGAATGGGCATGAAATCACAACGAACAAGCAAACCCAAAACCGCACGACCGTGCAAACCGATTACGTACTTCCATTAGGAAAAGACAGCCAGTTTGAAGCCGGCTACAAAGGTGATTTTACCAAACTCCTCACCGATTACGACAACCGCATCGATTCGCTTGATGTCGTTTCCAACGCTTATGTGCCTTTTCAACAATATACCAATACGTTAGAATACAAGGAAAATATCAATGCTTTGTATACGCAAATAGGAACAAAAATCAATAAGTTTTCCGTATTACTCGGACTCCGTATGGAAAATTCCAGGATTGAAGTGAACCAGTTCGCCAACGCCGATTACAACACCAAAAAATACACAAATTTTTTCCCAAGCGCGTTCCTGACTTATGAAGTTTCCGATCAAAGCAGCATTTCCTTAAGCTACAGCAGAAGGATTTCAAGGCCTAGGGGAAGATTCCTGAACCCGTTCCCGAACCGTTCAAGCAACATCAATATTTTCGTCGGAAATCCGGATCTCGATCCTTCGCTGACCAACGCGATCGACCTCGGTTACCTTAAAAGATGGAACAAGCTCACGTTAGGCACTTCTGCCTACTTCAACCACACTTCCGATTCATTCCAGTTTGTACGCCAGGAATCGGGAGAATTCGTAGGAACGACGCCAGTGATCGTAAGCTCTCCGGTCAATCTGGCGACGGAAGACCGTTTCGGATTCGAATTCACGCTCAACTATTCGCCTTTCAAATGGTGGAAACTCAACAGCAACTTCAACTTCTTCCGCAATGAAACCGATGGAGAATACACGTATCTGCGCACCGATACCACGACCAATACGCAAACGCCAATCACCACAAATCTTGACAATGAAGCGTATTCGTGGTTTACAAGACTGACCTCGAAAGTGAACCTGCCCTACAAAATCGACTGGCAGACCAATGTGACTTATAACGGTCCACAAACTACTGCGCAAGGAAAAAACAAAGGCAATGCGAGCGCCAACCTGGGTTTCAGCAAAGATTTATTAAAAGACAAAGCGACGATCGCACTCAACGTTCAGGATCTGTTCAACTCCAGGAAGAGGATTTCCGAGACTTATCTGCCGGGCATTTCCAACAACTATAGCGAAATGCAATGGCGCACCAGGCAGATCATGCTTTCTTTCACCTACCGATTCAACAAGAAAAAAGGCGAAAAGGAAAAACAGCCTAAAAAAGACACCGACAACGGAGACGATAACTTTCCGGGATAAAAAAAGGAAGCCAATCGGCTTCCTTTTTTTTGAAACATAAAACCGGTATTAAACCGATTCCTGATCTTGCGTTTTCTTCGCCCTTTTTTCTTTATAAAGTTCCCAGCTCGCCCCGCCAACCCAAAAGGATACGAAACCAACCAAAAAGAACATTAACCAGAAACCCATCGTTAAGATGGTCAGGAAAAGTAAAAAACCTAAATACTGTGAAAATTCAAACATGTTTTCCGGAATTTTTTTGAATGATAGGCAAATGTAAACTTATTATTATTTCCCGCCAATAAAAACCAAATCAATTTTCATAAAATAACATTTATGCGTAATTTTGGCATTGAATTTCAGGAGCAAATCCGGCTATGCGTTGCAATCTTTTATTAAGAGATTTCCCTTTCGTTGCACTACAGGGCAATCTTTAAAAAAGGATTTCCACTGCTATCCGGGCTAGGCATTCGGAGAAACTTCAAAATTCATCATTCGTTGATCAACATTCAACATTCATGAATTTTGAACAACGAACGCTCAACAACGAATGTTGAAGTTTTAAACCAAATCAACAAATCAACAAATACACACCCGAGGCCAAAGGCCGAACAGAACGAAGTTAAATTAACAAATCAACATAATGGAATACAGAATAGAAAAAGACACGATGGGAGAAGTGAAAGTCCCGGCAGAAAAATACTGGGGCGCACAAACCGAACGCTCCCGAAACAATTTCAAGATCGGCCCGTCGGCGTCGATGCCAAAAGAAATCATCGAAGGTTTCGCTTATCTCAAGAAAGCAGCGGCTTATGCCAACTGCGAACTGGGTGTCTTATCAACAGAAAAACGTGACGCGATCGCTGCCGTCTGCGAGGAAATCCTCGCCGGAAAACTCGACGACCAATTTCCGCTCGTCATCTGGCAAACCGGTTCCGGGACGCAAAGCAACATGAACGTGAATGA
>DATHGE010000035.1:0-5073 GCA_035317805.1 Flavobacterium sp.
CCAGTCGAGTTCGGCGCCGGAGACTTTCTCCGCGGTTCTTTTGATGTCATTCGGGTTCGGATGCCTGAATTTGAAATCGGAGTAATATCTTTTGAGCGTCTTCAGGACATTTTCTTTCCCAATAACGTATTCGAGCTGCGAAAGGAATATTTCGCCCTTGCGATAGGCCGAAATGCTGTAACTTCTGTTCACATCAAAACGGTCGGCATGTGTGGAAAGCGGCTGCTCATTTCCGGAATTGGCAAGGCTGTAATACGATTTGTAAGAACCGGCCAGTTCTTCGGCGCGGCTTCCGTCGATCTGATCCATGCCCAAATGCTCAAGATAAGACGCAAAGCCTTCATCCATCCAGAAATGCTTGCTTTCATTGGAACCTAAAATGTGCTGGAACCACGAATGTGCCATTTCATGGGCGGTTGTCCCGAGGATGCCTTCATAGGTTCCGTTTCCGAGAATCAGCGTACACATGGCATATTCCATTCCGCCATCGCCACCCTGGATCACCGAATATTGTTTGTACGGATAATCGCCGACGGTTTTGTTGTAATAATCCATCAATTTGACGGTTTGCGGCTCAATCTTTTTCCAGTTGGCAATGATTGCCGGATTGTTTTTGTAGAGGAAATGCAAATCGACGTTGTTCGGGCCTTTTACAACATCGTGCAGATAATTTTTATCGGCCGCCCAGGTAAAATCGTGCACCTGGGGCGCAATGAAATGCCAGGTCAGCGTTTTTGCTTTCTTTGGATAAACGACTGTAACGCCGGCATCCTCATAACCATGCCCAATTTCATTCTTGTTCTGCAGGTAGCCGCTTCCGCCAAGCACATATTCTTTGCCGATGGTGATGTTGACATCGAAATCGCCCCAGACGCCGTAAAATTCGCGCGCGATATACGGATCGGCATGCCAGCCTTCAAAATCGAATTCGGCCAGTTTCGGGTACCATTGCGACATCGAGAATTCGACGCCTTCCGAATTATTCCTGCCCGAACGGCGGATCTGAACCGGAACCTGTCCGTCAAAATTGAGCGTAAAAGTCGTTTTGGAATTGGGCAATATCGGCTTGGCCAAAGTCACTTCCATAATCGTTCCCGCAATTTTGGTAGTCGCAATGACGCCATCCTGTTTAAAACTGGAAATTTTGAGATACCCGATTTCATTCGGCTTCAGGGTTTTGATCCGACTTTCCTTGATTTCTTTCCCGTCGACTTTAATCCTGTTCACCATTCTTCCATCGGGATCGGCAATCGATTGCAATCGGATATCCATTTCACTTCCGGGCTGAAAGGCATTGTTGTAAAGGTGATAGAACACTTTTTTCAACGTATCGGGAGAATTGTTGGTATAAACCAATGTCTGGGTTCCTTTGTATTGGTAATTTTTGGCATCCATCACCACATCCATCTTATAATCGGCATGCTGTTGCCAGTAGGCAGCGCTTTGTGCGGAAAGATTATGGAAACCCATAAGCACGAATGCTGCTAAAAAGAATTTCTTCATAGGTATCGATATAAAAAATGGAAGGGTTTTTCGCCCTTCCATTGTAAATTTAAAACAGGATTATTTTTTTTTCGACATTTTAGACGCCATGACCAAGGCGTTGTAGGCATTGACCATTTTACCCGATTTAGAGGCATTTGTAAACGGTCGTTTCTCTGCGGATTCGCCCAAAGTTACCACTGTTGTAACCGGCGTTCCCGAATCCATCAGGATTTGCTTTACCTGTGCGGCGGTCAGATCAGGGTAATAGGAACGTACCAAGGCTGCGACTCCGGCCGCATTTGGCGACGCCATCGATGTTCCCTGTTCGTATTTGTATTTGTTGTTCGGTACGGTCGCATAGATTTTTGCCCCGGGCGCGAACAAATCCACATTGAAGCTTCCATAATTGGAGAATCCGGCTACGAGGCCTGAACCATAAGTGGTGTTCAATGCACCGACAGTCAGGAAATTGGCCGACATTTCTGTTTTGTAATCATCGGAATCGTTTGGATAATTTCTATATTCCGGCAGATCGATATCGTGTCCGTCATTTCCGGCTGCGTGAACGATAAGCACATCTTTGCTTTCGGCATATTTTATCGCATCATAAACCCATTGCTTATGCGGCGAATAGCTTTTGCCGAAACTTCCGTTGATTACTTTCGCCCCGTTGTCAACCGCATAACGGATTCCGAGTGCGATGTCTTTGTCGTATTCATCACCGTTCGGCACAGCCCTTACTGCCATAATCGCAACATTGTTTGCGACGCCATCACCGCCTTTGTTGTTGCCACGAATTTGGGCAATGATCCCGGCCACGTGTGTTCCGTGAAGCGCCTCTTCCTTATCTGGCCCGTAAACGACATTGTTTCCGTATTTTTTGTCATTGATGTCTTCCGGGTTGTCGCCGACAGGCTTTCTTCCGTCAAAATCAACGTTGAGGTTGTAGTTCAATTGGTCATAGACCTGTTTTTTGTATTCGTTCAGTTCTGAATTGAAATCAGGCCCGGTTTGTCCGATGACACTTACCATCACTTGTTTGCTTTGGCCTAAAGCCGGATCCGTAGTCTGGATGGCTTTGACTTCGTCGAGCGTGTAATTCTCTTTTTTGAGATAATCGGCTACGGTTTTATTGGCTTTGAAGATAAAATCAACCTGTTGCTTGTTGCCTTGCGCTTCCTGAATCTGCTTGTCGAAACTGGCTTTGGCGTCTTTATATTGCTGTGAACCGTCGTCGCCTTTTTTGACGATACGAGTCATTTCGAGGTTTTCGTTTCCGGAATCGCCGAGGAAATTCCATCCGTGGATGTCGTCGATAAAGCCATTTTTGTCGTCATCGATGCCGTTGCCCGGAATCTCTTTCGTATTGGTCCAAATCATGCCCTGTAAATCTTCATGGTCGATGTCGACACCAGAATCGACAATGCCCACAATTACCTTAACGCCTTTTTTACCTTTGATGAGTTCGGCGTAAGCCTTGTCTACGCTCATTCCGGGAATCGTATCTTTCACCAAATCGAGATCGCTCCAGCGCTTGAGGTTATTTTCGGAAATCGCGCCTATCTTTAAAGGAATCTTGTCAATGTTTGCAGGATTTGTCGTCACCATTTTTGACGTTCCGCAGCCGGTAAGCACCGCTAATGCGAAAGCAGTCAGGTAAATTGATTTTAATTTCATTGGGATTTTAATTTTTGGATTGGTCAAAAATACTTTGACTTTGTTACAAATGGAACAATAATTAACATTATTTTATCGGGTCGGATAAAAATCACGACACTTTTTCCTTAAATCCTTGTATTGAGCCATTTGACGGTTTCTTCCACAATTTTATAATTAAAGTTTCCTTTGGCATACTGCTGTTCTTTGAAATTTTTCGCAGCTTCCGTCCAGTCCTTGCTTTTCATCATAAAGTGATCGAGGTCCGGAATCGTCACCCAGGTTGCGAAGCCGGGATGTTTTTCATTGACGGTTTTTTGGATCAGCATCGGTTCCACTAACGAACATTGTTCATAATCGGCCCCGCCATGCAAAATCAGAACCGGGCATTTCACCTGCTGCCAGCTTTTGGCCAGATTGAGCGAATCGAGCTGCTGCCAGAATTTCCAATGCCTGCCCCACATATCGTTGCTGTCTTTTTTATAGTTGAGTTCGGAAGCCGCAAGTGCTTTGTATTCCGGAACCTGCGCCAACTGTTCGGGCGTTTTCTTCAGTACAAAAAATTCATAGTATATCTTCTGGATCGTACGAACGAAATCCTCAGTCTGTTCATAAGTCAGGTTTTCGAGCAGCGGTTTCTGGACGCGGTGCATTTCCAACAGGAATTCGCTCCACGGTCTGAAAACGCACGCAAAAACCATCACGCCTTTCGGATTGTGCAGCTTGGCGATTTCGGGCGCAATCGTGCCGCCCATCGAATGGCCCCAGATAAAAAGATTGGATTGGTCAACAAACGGCAGTTTTTCCATGTACTTATAACCGGCGTCGAAACTTTCGATATCGGTCTGGATGTCGACTTCCGCACACGGCGCACAGCCAAAACTGTCGCCCATTCCTGATTTCTCTATGGTCACCACGGCAAAGCCATTCCTGAGCCATTCGTCTATTAGTTTTCCATTATAGCTTTTGCTGTAATTTTCGATACTGCCGCAACCATAACCCGGAATAAGCAAGATACAGGGTACGTTTTGCCTGCCTTTTGGTTTTCTGGTGATGGTCCTGAGATAGCCGTTTTTGAATTGGACCCAATCGTAAATCACATCGGCGATTTCGGAAGTCTCAAACGGCTTCATGATCGCTTTTGCGGAAGCGGTTCCGGATTTGTTTCCGCGCAAAAACCTTACGGTTACTTTATCATCTGTGCGAATCAGATTTACCGCAGCACCATATAATTCAAGGTTTGGCGTTTCCTTTCCGTTAACCGACCGGATGATATCGCCTTTTTTTAACCGGAGCTTTGCCATAGTCGAATTCGGCATGACCGTATCGATTGCGATTCCGCCGCCGACCGCTTTCCCCTGGATGCCGAGGAAGGCTTTTCGCGGCTGCATTTGTGCCGAAACCGTTCCGAAGAACAGCATAAAAATGAGTAACCAGATCGTTTTCATAAGTATAGATTTATCCGTTTGATGCCCCGGCGCGTTGTTTGATGTCGTCAGCGCCGCCCGTTTTTCTTCGCATGGCGGGATTTCCGTTCCCGAAATTGTAGGTATACGATAACGTAATAACCCGGGTGTCGCGGCTCACGTCGAATTTCTCGATATAACCGGTATAGCGAACCGTGGCGCGCACATTGTTCGTTTTGAACAGATCTGTCATGGCAAGCTTGAGCGTGCTTTTGTGTTTAAATTTTTTCTGGATGCCCGAACTCATAAACCAGATCGGATCGATGGCATCAAAGGCATATTTTTCCTTTGCACGGTAGTCGCCGCTGAGTTCCGCAAAAAAGCCATTTCCAAGCTTAAAATTATTGACCGAATTGACGTTCCACGTAAAATTTCCGGCGTTCGAAAGCGTCGTGTTTGCAATAGTTCCGGTATAGGAACCTACATAGAAATTAAGGTTGTTGGTCGTGTCCCACCATTTAGTAAC
>DATHGE010000036.1:0-3709 GCA_035317805.1 Flavobacterium sp.
CCGTTAAAGTTGTTTTGGTAAGCCAGTTCATTTTCTTTCGCTTTAATTTTGTTTCGTAAACATACAAAAATCAGTTTTCTTTCAAGTCTTGTCCGAGGATAATTTTTGGGAGATTTTCATTGATCCATTTGAATTTGTTCAGGATCATAATATGCGTACCGCCTTTAACAACGATACAATCTGTAATATATTTCATCGGGAAAACGTCGTCGGCATCGCCATGGATGTGGATCACTTCTGGGTCGATTTCAGTTCTGTCCCACAAAATCACATTCCGGATCGCCCACTCGAAATAGCGGTCGTCGCGTACGGAAAGGAATTTCTCATACAATTTTAATCGCTGTTTTATTTTTCCGCCGAAGGTAAACTTCGCCAGCCTTTCCATCTTGTTCACCACATCCGACGGAAGCAGTTTATAGGCTTTGAGCACTTTGGTGATTTTCATGCGTCGCGGAAATTCCGCATTGCTTCTGACACTCGAAATAATGATTACTTTTCGAGTCTTTACAAATTTAGAGATTTCCTGAACCAGGATTCCGCCAAACGAAACGCCAACGAGTACCGGGTTCTCCTGCGTGATTTTTTCCGAAATTCGCCTGGCATAATCTGAAAGGCTTTCATTTTCCAATGGGATTTGCCATTCGAGCAGAAACATCTCAAATTGGTCTTCCTGTAAAACAATCCTTTCGAAAATCGCAGGACTGGCGGCCAGTCCGGGCATAAAATAAACGGAGATCTTACTCATAATCGTTTTAACGAATTAATAACAGCAATCCGGCGATTTTATGCCGAAATTTGTATAAAATTAATTTTTTCATCGGAAACGCATTCGGTTTCCACTTTATTTTATCAATAAATTATGACGACAAAAATATACCGCGCCGACAAACGTGGCAAAGCCGATTTTGGTTGGCTCAAGGCCAATTTCTCATTTTCGTTCGGGACTTATTTCAATCCCGAAAACGTACAGTTCGGCATGCTGCGTGTCCTTAACGACGATACGATCGGTGCCGGAACCGGATTCGGGACACATCCGCACGAAAATATGGAAATCATCACGATTCCGCTCGAAGGCGGATTGAAGCACCGCGACAGCATGGGCAACGAAGGCGTGATCCGTTTCGGGGAAGTGCAGGTCATGAGCGCAGGAACCGGAATCCAGCATTCTGAAATGAATGCGAGCGAAACCGAACATGCAAAAACGCTGCAGCTGTGGGTATTTCCCGAAAAAGAAAACGTTGCGCCAAGATATGACCAGAAATCATTTGATATTGAAAGTCAAATGAATACCTTTGTGACGGTGGTTACGCCCGAAGACAAGAACGACGGCAATGCCCTTTGGGTGCACCAGCAGACTTTCTTCAATCTTGGGATTTTTGAGGCCGGAAAATGGGTCGACTATTCCGTCAATATTGCCAGGAATGGCGTTTATCTTTTCCTTCTCGAAGGCCAGATTACAGTGAACAACGAATTGCTGAACCCGCGCGATGCAATGGGAATTACCGATTTTGAACAATTCAGAATCGAGGTACAGTCAAAATCTAAAATACTTTTGGTCGAAGTGCCAATGCAACAGAACTAACATGGAAGAAACAATTACAATGGAAATTAAAGACAACACTTTTGCACGACAATTTGAAACCTCAGTTGCCGAAGGAATGGTTTCTGTTGAATATTCTTTTCAGGAGAAGAAGATTTTCCTGACCAGGATTAATACGCCAGACAATTTCACCAATGAGGAATTCATCAGCGATTTATTGAAAAGCATTATGATGATCGCTTATGACCGCAAACTGAAAGTGGTGCCGATCCTTCCGAAAATTGCAGCCTTTTTTCGAAAAAATACAGCTTATAAAGATTTGCTTCCACCCGGAATCAAATTATAATGCTATAAGAAACGCCTTGAATCATCAATGCGTTTTTTTATTCTATTTGGATTCATTTCAAAAAATCACCGTCCACAATTAAAAGCGTCACGCCGGTTTCCGTCGAAGAACGGTGCGAACTCAAATCATCCGAAACCACATAAGTCATCCCTTTGGTAAGCAGGAACGATTCGCCATTGTCGAGTTCGCTCGTGAATTCGCCTTCCAGACAATAAACAATATGCCCTTTCCGGCACCAATGATTCGCAAAATAACCTTTGGAATACACAACCTGACGGATCCGAAGTCCGTCAAATTGCACCGTTTTCCAGAGTGAAGTGCCGCTGTCGCCTTTGTGTTCGGTTTGTGGAAGATGGTCCCAATTGATGGTTTGGAATGGTATGCCCGTCATTTGATTTGGAATTTCGGGCCGGATTTATTTCCGGCACAATAAAGATACTTAAATCGGGGTTTTCGCAGGATGTACGGCTTTTTTATTTTCAAAAAACATCCTACCTTTATCGAATGAGCGCCGAAGAAACCAACTCCAAAATTATCCAGTTTTTCGAAAACATCAATAAATATTATGGCTGTATGACCGAAATTACGGAAGGTTTGTATTCCAAAGCCGAAGAATTCGACATGGACCACACGACGTGGAATCTATCCGAATTCACGCTGATCCGTTCTGCCTATCGCGATGCCGGCGCACGTTTGATGATCGAAGGCGAGAAAATGTATTACGAAATTTCAGCGAATCTGATTATCGATTTCAAGCAGCCTGCAAGGCATACTTATGAATTTGTAGAGCAATATGGGATTATGGTTTTCCGGATTACGAAGATTAAATTTCACTCCAAATATTAGTTTTAAGAGGCAAGGGCCAAGAATCAAGAAACATCACTTCGCATGACCTCTTGGTTCTTGACTCTTGCCTCTTGGTTCTTGACTCTTTTCTCTTAAAAACTAAACTAAAATATTCAGGAATTCCATTCTCATCGAACCGTCCTCATCAATCTTAGTCAGGTTAATTTCGTGCAAAGTATTCACCAGTTCCGGATTCCACGGCGTTTTCACCTTCACGTAATTTTCAGTGAATCCGTGAATGTAACCTTCCTTATTTTCACTTTCAAACAAAACGGTTCGGTTGGTTCCAATCTGGCCTTCATAAAAAGCACGGCGCTTCTTGACCGATAATCCGCGCAGCATCTTGCTTCTTTTCGCACGCACATTCGCAGGAACGATGCCGCCCATCAAAACAGCTTCGGTATTGTCGCGTTCCGAATACGTGAAAACGTGCAAATAAGAAATATCAAGGTCGTTCAGGAAATGATACGTTTCCAGAAAATGTTCGTCCGTTTCGCCCGGAAAACCTACAATCACATCGACGCCAATACACGCGTGTGGCATCACTTCACGGATTTTATCGACGCGTTCGGTATAAATCTCACGCAAATAACGACGCTTCATCTTCTTCAAAACAGCATTACTTCCCGATTGCAGCGGAATATGGAAATGCGGTACGAACGTCCGGCTTTTCGATACGAATTCAATCGTTTCATTTTTCAATAAATTTGGCTCGATCGAGGAAATCCGCAACCTTTCAATCCCTTCGACTTTGTCGAGTTCCTGAACCAATTCCAAAAATGTATGCTCATGCTTCTTATTACCGAATTCGCCTTTTCCGTAATCGCCAATATTGACGCCGGTTAAAACGATTTCTTTTATATTTTGCTGTGAAATTTCCTTTGCGTTCTGCAATACGTTTTCCAATGCATCGCTTCTCGAAATTCCCCTCGCAAGCGGAATCGTGCAATAGGTACATTTGTAATCGCAACCATCCT
>DATHGE010000037.1:0-5367 GCA_035317805.1 Flavobacterium sp.
TTTTTTCAAGGATTTCGGAAGGCGACTTTAAATTAAGGATCGGACTCAACGGCGGGAGCGTCTATACGGTCGAACTCAACGGCCGGATTTTCATGACCGAACAGGACGAAATCGTCCTCGACCTCAAAACCGGAATCAACAACCTGATCGTAAAAACCGACCGCGAATGCCAGGGAATTCACCGCGAAACCATCCTGATTGATGATAAGATTATGGTTTATCCGAATCCGGTAAAAAACGATCTGCTTTATGTGACGCTGCCGATCCAGCAAAGCGAACACGTATCGCTCCAGGTTTTCTCGATGCTTGGAAAAGCGGTGATCGAAAAGGATTTCCTCACCGAAGAGAAAACATTTCCGGTCGATATCAGCGCCCTTTCAAGCGGGACTTATGCCCTGAAAGTCATTTTTGACAATTCGGTTTACAATACTAAAATCGTAAGGCAATGAAAAAGTGGAAACTATTCGCAATCGCAGCAGCCGTTTTTATAGTTGGCTGTAGCAAAGATGATGAAGCAAGCGGTGATTCCGGAACAGTCCCGGCCGCGGCAGAACTGATTTCGCCAATCAACAACTCCGAATGCACCACAGGGACTTCTGTTTCTACCACCGACAGTAAAGTCACTTTTCAATGGAACGCCGCCGCAAATGCCGCATCCTATTTTTTATACATCAGAAATCTCACGACGCAAACAGAACTGCAATACAATCCGGGCACGCAAACATCCTTTGAAGTCACGCTGCAAAAGGGAAAACCGTATTCCTGGTACATCGCCACAAAAGGTATTGCGGGCGGAACTGCAAACAGCGCCAAATGGAAATTCTACAATTCGGGCGACGGCGTGACCAATTATGCGCCTTTTCCGGCGGAAGCGGTAGCGCCGGCAGTGAGTAGTTCGATTTATGGACCAACGGTCAATCTGCAATGGGAAGCCGATGATCTAGACAATGATATTACCGAATACAAGGTTTACCTCGACACCAATACCAATCCGATAACCTTAAAAGCAACCACCAGCCAACAAACCCTGCCTGATGTTTCAGTCACGACAAACACAACCTATTATTGGAAAGTAGACACGAAAGACGGCAGCGGGAACATTTCCCATTCGCCGGTTTTTCAGTTTAAGGTCCTGTAGCCGATTTAGAAATTTGGGTGGAAAACGCTGCAGTGATGTGGCGTTTTTTTTTGAAGCATGTTCCCGCTCTGCGCTGCATCTTTTGTACGCTAAAAAGCTTTACAAAAGGATTTTCGCTGCGATCGGGGCTAGGGTTTGGGGAAATCCGGGAAATTTTTTGGTCAAAATCCAACGTTGTTCTTGTCATTTACATATTCTAAAATGTCGGCTGGTTGGCAGTCCAAGGCTCTACAAATAGCTTCCAAGGTGCTAAAGCGGATTGCCTTTGCCTTTCCAGTCTTTAGGATAGAAAGGTTAGATAATGTCAAATCGACTTTCGCAGAAAGTTCATTCAGCGAAATTTTGCGTTTTGCCATCATCACATCTAAGTTTACAATGATTGCCATAGCTTAAACAGTTAAGTCGTTTTCGTTTTGAATATCTACTCCTTTTTTAAAAATAGTCGCAATAATATAGATTACAGCTCCCATTAAAATAAATGCTTGACTGTCTGTCCAAAATTGGTTCAAGTTGTCGGTAACAAAACCGTGATGCATTAAATTTTTAGCCAACTGTCTGCCAATGTAACTTAACAGTCCAATTGAAAGGGTGAAATAACTAATTTGTGAAATTTGTCTCGCAACAAAAGTGTTGAACGGTTTTGACAAATCCATTTTGTGCATTAGTCTGATAACTATGTAAAATAGGCAAGCTTTTAAGATTGAAATGATTAGAATAAAGCTATAGATGCCGAAAAAAGCTAATCTACTGTTTTTATACATTTCAGTTAAGTCCAACGTTTGATAAAGATTTTGGACAAATTCAGGCCTATACAGACTGAAAAAGAAATTTACTATTAAGCCTCCTGCTTCAATGGACAAGCCGACAAAAATAAGCCAAGCCACAATATATAAGCCCCAAAATACGAAGTTGTTTGTTTTTGACATCATTGTTTAAATTAAAATTGATGTGCCAAATATAATAAAATATTATTGATAAACAATAAATATAAGTTTTTTTTCAAAAAATATTTACCGAATATAAAAATATTTTGACTATTTACGCTTTGTTATTTAATTAAGATACATCTGAATAAATAGGTGAGTTTTGTTTTGAGGGTAATTTGTCAGAGTTGCGGTGTCTTTTTACAATGCCCGCTAACGGCATTATTGTAGGGAATTTAGTTTTAGGCAAGGCGAACTTTAAGACAATTTTTTGTAAAAGTCAACGGTTTTGCACTAAATTGTGTGAAGCTTACCTAAACCTATAATTCAAACCCGACTATGAAAATACTTTGGAAGTATTTACGGCCGCACCGAAACCTTGTTTTCCTGGCTTTATTCTTGGCGGCTTTGGCCCAACTGCTGGCATTAATCGATCCGGTTATCTTTGGAAAGATCATAGATGAATATGCCGGGAATAAAAACCTTGCAGAAAATGAGCTGGTGGCGGGTGTAACGAAATGGTTGGCGATTGCCCTTGGTATTGCAATAATTGCTAAGTTGAGCAAAGCAGCGCAGGAATATATTACGCGAAAGGCAGTGGCCGGATTTGGCATGAACATATTTAACGACGGCCTGAAACAAACACTGAGGTTATCGTATCAGGAATTTGAAGAGAGCAGGAGCGGGACTACCTTGTCGGTACTGCAAAAGGTGAAAACGGACGCGGAAAGATTTATCAATTCTTTTATAAATGTCTTATTTTCATCATTGATCGGTGTGGGATTCCTGATTTGGTACAGCTTTAATAAAAACTGGTTGCTGGTTCCCGTTTTTTTTGTCGGTATGATGCTCTTGGGTTCATTGACCGGACTGCTTTCAAAAAGGATCAAGGGAATCCAAAAATCAATAAACAGACAGACCGACCGACAGGCCGGGGTTATCACGGAAAGCCTGCGCAACATTGAACTTGTGAAAAGCCTCGGATTGACTTTTGCAGAAATACGCCGGCTTAATGAGCAGACATTGCGGATATACAACCTTGAAATGCAGAAGGCCAAAAAAGTCAGTTCACTTTCCTTTCTGCAGGGCAATTTGCTCAATCTATTAAAGCAATCCATACTCTTTATTTTGCTTTGGCTGATATTCCGAAAAGTTTTGTCGACAGGCGAATTGATTGCAATGCAGTTCATTTCTACGGCAATCTTTACACCATTGCAGGACCTGGGCAATTTGATTATCCTGTATCGGGAAGCCGATGCTTCGCTCAAATCGTTTGACCGTTTGATGAACAGGCCTGTTGAACAACGCCCTGAAAATTCGATTGAACTGGACAAGTTTAAAGACCTTCGGTTTGAAAACATTGTCTTTAGGCATAAAACTGCCGGCTATAACGCCATTGACGATATCTCATTTGATGTCAAGTTGGGAGAAACCATAGCGTTTGTGGGACCTTCGGGTTCGGGAAAGTCTACCCTGGTTAAATTGCTTGTCGGATTGTATGTGCCGATTAAAGGCGCAATATATTTTAACGGCATTAACTCCAACCGCATCCAATACAATCCGCTAAGAAGGCAAATTGGCTTTGTGACACAAGATACCCAACTGTATGCAGGTACTATTAAAGATAATTTATTGTTTGTCAATCCTAAAGCTACTGATGACGAGATTAACGAAGCATTAAAGAAAGCGTCGGCCTTAGGTTTGGTTGCCAAGGCATCGCATGGGCTGAATACTGTTTTAGGGGAAAACGGCATGAAACTGTCGGGCGGAGAAAAGCAGCGTCTTTCTATTGCCAGGGCTTTGTTGCGCCAACCCCAACTGCTGATATTTGACGAGGCCACTTCTGCTTTAGATTCCCTTACGGAAGAGGAAATAACCGGTACGATCCGAAATATATCCGAAAGCAGGAAGCAAATGACCATCTTAATTGCACACCGGCTCTCTACGGTTATGCATGCCGACACGATCTATGTTTTGGAAAAAGGAAAAATCTCCGAGACAGGATCGCATGATGAATTATTGGCGCTTAAGGGACTTTACTATTCTATGTGGCGCCAACAGATTGGCGAAAGAAGATAGAATAGTAAAAAGGTTATGAATAATTTGCCACTTGCCTAAATGTAAAAGCCGATAGATCCTAAGATTTATCGGCTTTTGAAAAAAAAGTAAAAAACATTATTGTTCCCTGATGCTGTATATCCAGCCTGTTTTGGTCTTTAAATCTGCAAAGTCAATTACATAATAGTAAGTGCCATCGGGTAATTCCTTCCCATTATCGCTTTGGCCAACCCATTCGTTTTGATAGTTGGCTTTAGAATATACATTTGTTCCGTATCGATTGAAGATTTTCAATTCTTTTACGTTATAAGCTTCCAAATCGAAATTATCATTCAATCCGTCATTGTTAGGCGAAATTCCTTTTTGGATTCCACAATATGTTGAAAGAACATTGATGCTTCCCGGAACGCTGCAACCACCTTGCGTGACAACCAATTCATAAACTCCCGGAGTAGAAATTACAACAGAAGACCCCGTTCCGATTTGCGTACCCGCCGGATCAAACCAGGCATATAATGGATTTGAAGCATTGTCCTGAACTGCACTCAAAGTGTAATTGATCCCGTCACAGCCCTCAGAGATGGTAAAATCAAGGGAAGCGTTTACCGTTATGGTCAGCGTTGTGGTTGAAGCACATTGCCCTGCAGTTGGTGTAAACGTATAGATGGTCGTTGCGGTATTGTTCAAAGCAGGCGACCAGGTTCCTGTGATTCCATTGTTGGAAGTCGTAGGCAATGCACTTAAAGTCCCGCCGGAACAAATTGGATCAACGGCAGTAAAAGTTGGTGTGGTCGTACTTTGGTTTACGGTTATCGTCAGGGTAGCGATGGAAGCACATTGCCCTACTGTTGGTGTAAACGTATAGATTGTTGTTGCGGTATTATCCAAGGCAGGCGACCAGGTTCCTGTAATTCCATTGTTCGAAGTGGTTGGTAATGCACTTAAAGCAGTACCGGAACAAATTGGAGCAACGGCCGTAAAAGTCGGCGTGGTCGTACTTTGGTTTACGGTTATCGTCAGGGTCGCGATTGAAGCACATTGCCCTGCTGTTGGTGTAAACGTATAGATTGTCGTTGCAGTATTATTCAACGCAGGCGACCAGCTTCCTGTGATTCCATTGTTTGAAGTGGTTGGCAATGCATTCAAAGCAGTACCGGAACAAATAGGGCCAACTGCCGTAAAGCCGGGCATTGTAGGTTGATTTACCGTTATGGTCATCGTAGTGGCTGAAGCACACTGTCCTGCTGT
>DATHGE010000038.1:0-13675 GCA_035317805.1 Flavobacterium sp.
GCTTATTTCGGAATCTCATTTTATCTGAATAAGAAGAAAGACGCGAAGAGTTAATTTGTTGATTTGTTAATTTGATTCGGTATTAATGTACAGCTATTCATTTGAGAAACTTGAAGTTTGGAAAGAAGCCAAAGAATTCACCAAAATAGTTTATTTGATAACTTCTGCATTTCCAGATTCTGAAAAGTTTGGGCTTGTTCCGCAAATGCGACGGGCCTCAGTTTCTATCTGTTCTAACATAGCAGAGGGTTCATCAAGAAACTCTTATAAAGATAAGGCCTATTTTTCAAATATAGCATTTGCCTCGACAATGGAAGTTCTGAATCAATTAATCCTGTCTTTTGAATTAAATTTTATTCCTGAAAATGATTATTTTAAAATGCGCTCTGATATAGAAAGCATTACAAATAAGTTAAATGCTCTCAGGAATTATCAGTTGGCCAAATCTACGGTATCCAAATAAACAAATTACCGCATTCACAAATGAACATTCTGATCCATCCCACCTATTTCCCTTCCATCAGCCATTTCGTCGCGATGGCGCAGGCTGACGGAATCACTTTTGAAATGGAAGACAATTTCCAGAAGCAGACCAACCGCAACCGGACGTACATCTACAGCCCGAACGGAATCCAGTTGCTCAATATCCCGATCAAGCATTCCAAAGCCAAGCACCAGAAAACCAAGGACGTCAAACTCGAAACCGCTTTCGACTGGCAGAAGCAGCACTTCAAATCGCTTGAAGCAGCGTATAGGACATCCCCTTTCTTCGAATATTTCGAGGACAGCCTTGCGCCCATCTTCACTAAAAAACACACCTTCCTGATGGACCTGAATTTCGAGACGATGCAGCTAGTTTCCAAATGCCTGCAGATGCCTTTCGAGTTTAAGGAAACTGCGGAATATTTTCATGAAACACCCGATTACGCCGACATACGCATGTTGGCAAACGGCAAAAAAGATTCTTCGGAATTTGAAGAATACACCCAGGTTTTCGGGGAGAAATTCGGCTTCATCAACAACCTCAGCATTTTGGATCTGCTGTTCAACGAAGGCCGTTATGCTTTGGATTATCTTAAAAAGCAGCCGTTGATTATTTGATCGAAAGCCGCGTCATTACGGGATAATGATCGGAATTGACGAATTCAGGGAAACTCACAAAACTTTTCACCTGCATCTGCGAATCGGCAAATATGTAATCGATCCGCGCCGGATAATACCTGAAATTATACGTCTGCCCGAAGCCTTTTCCGGCTTCCTCAAAAGTATCCTGGAGTTCCCCGCGGATGCTTCTGTATACATACGAATACGCGCTGTTGTTCATGTCGCCACAGATGATAATTGGATATTCGCAGCTTTTCTTGTGTTCCATGACAATTTCGGCCTGTTGCTGCTGCTTGCGGAAAGCAGCGCTGATCCTTCGCACGACCTGCTGTGATTTCTGCTGGTTGATCTCATCGATATTTTCCGAAATCTCGTTGACATCAGGTGAAATCTTAATCGACTGCAAGTGCATGTTATACACGCGGATGATGTCTTTCCCTTTCTTGATATCGGCAAAAATGACACTGTTATTGGAACTCGGCAACTTTAAATTTCCTTCATTGATGATCGGGAATTTGGAAAAAATCGCCATCCCGGTTTTGATCTTATTGCCCTGCATGAAAATATAGCGGTGCTGGTATACCTTGAGATCGATATTGGCCGAATTGGAATATTCCTGTATGCATAGGATATCAGGGTTTTCATCGTTGATGAATGTAAGAATGTTCGCAGGGATATCTTCATCCGGAATCCATTTAAACAGGTTGAACAGCCTGACGTTGTAGCTCATTACGGTGAAGTCTTTTTCTTCGCGTGGCAAATCGGTCGCCGAAAATTTGTAGAATTTATTGATGAAAGTGATGCCGAGCAAGAGCACCAGGCCCGATAAGATCATCTGTTTTTTGAACTGCAGCAACCAGTAGATAAAATACAACGCGTTTAAGATCAGGAACAAAGGCATGATTAAAGTCAGCACCGAAAGCAGCGGGAAAAATTTCGGCGCCAGAAACGGCAGTACATACGCAAGAAATGTCAATACCGCCAGAACCGTATTGAAAAAAAACATGACCTTGTTGAACCACGAAAGTTTCTTCATCTTTATTGTTTGCCTGCTTTGAACAGGAATTCTTTTTCTTCGGCAGTCAGGCTGTCGTAACCCGAACGGCTGATCTTATCGAGAATGTCGTCTATTTGTTGCTGCGATTTGTCTTTTGTAACGATTTTGGATACTTTTTTTTCAGGCTTCCGGTCATAATTGCGATGCACTTTTTTAAATGGTGTCTTTTCTTTCTGCCCGAAAAGCTGCGCTAATTTATCAAATATAACGGAAATGCCTACACTTAAATCGATTCCGCTGCGCAATAATTTCACATATGCGAATCCGAAAAAGGCCCCGGCGAGATGCGCCACATGGCCGCCCGGGTTTTCTATAAACACATATATGATATCGAGCAGCAGCAGCAAGGCCGCGAAATGCCACAGCTTTACATTTCCGATAAACAGGAACCGCACATACATTGATGGCTGGTAAGTGGCGGCGGCTATCAAAATTGCCATAATTGCTCCCGAAGCGCCGATAATAGTAGCATCTTTCCCAATAATATAATTCACCGCGGTGAAAATGATTCCGGCGAAAATGGCACTCAGGATATAAAATCCAAGCAATTGCTTTTTTGTAAAAAACGTCAGGAACAGCCGGCCTGAAAAATTAAGCACCAACATATTAAACGCCAGATGCATGAAAGTGTTGTGAAAGGCAGCATACGTCAGGATTGTCCACGGATTCCGAAGCAGCACATCGAGATTGGAAGACAGGAAAATCCAGTCCGGATAATCGAATGCGTTTCCCTTAAAGTCATAGAAAAAAATAATCGAGAGGATAAAGATGCCCACATTCCAATAGATCAGTTTCCGCTCGAAACCGTCAGTACTGTAATGTATTTTCAAATCATCTAAAAGGCCCATATCTATTTTGGAGTTGCTGTTAGTTCCAACGGTTGTGGCGGAACTGGTTCTTTTTCCAATACCACATCATTAAAAATCCGATCAACGCACCGCCAATATGGGCAAAATGTGCGATACCGCTGGCTCCGCCAAAAATAGAACTTCCCTTTATGCCCATCACCAAATCGCCAATAAGGATAATTGGCACAAAATATTTGGCTTTTATCGGGATCGGGATAAACATGAGTCCGAGAATGGCATTTGGAAACATAAAAGCAAACGCAACAAGTAACCCATAAATAGCGCCTGAGGCACCAACCATCGGCACTTGGACACTGATTGCCGCGCTATAAAGCGAATCGAAATTTTCCTGCGTGATCAGGTCTAGTTTACCCGCATGTTGCAAAATCGGCAACAGCTCATTCTTAAAAAGATCAGGGCGGTAAACAGCACTGTCGGAAATTGTCGCGTTCAAAATTTGATGCAGCGTCCCGTCAGACAAATTCAAATCGGCCGCACCCTGCAGAATATGCTGCAGTTCCAGGTAGTTGATTCCCAATTGCATGCAGGCAGCCCCCAGTCCGCAGGAAATATAAAAAAAGATGAATTTTTTCGGCCCCCAGTATTGTTCCAAAGCGGATCCGAAAGAATACAGCGCGAACATATTGAAAAAAATATGTCCAATTCCGCCATGCATAAACATGTGCGTGATCAATTGCCAAAATTGGAAGCGATTGTCCTGGAAAGAGTACAACGCAAAATAGGTTTCAGAAGCAGGTACGATCTGGCTCCCGATAAAAAAGAGAATGTTTATTATCAACAACTGCTTGACCGTTGGCGTAATTTGCTGCATCATATTGCGAATTTTTTATCTAAATCTTCCACACGCATGGTGATGAAAGTGGGTTTTTGGAATGGGGAAACATTGGGTTCTTTGCAGGCAAACAAGCCATTGACAAGATTTTCCTGCTCTTTTTCTGTCAGATAGGTTCCGGTTTTTACCGCCAGGCTTTTCGCCATTGATTTGGCAATCGTGTCGTTCTGGCTGAAACTGCTTTCAGGAATGCCGTCGTGCAGGTCGCTGAGCAATTGTTCAAGTACGATCGAAACCTCGCTTTCGGTCACATTTACCGGAAGTCCCGAAATGACCACATGGTCTTCGTGGGTTTCTTCGAAAACAAAACCTGTATTGATCAGGGCAACTTTGAGCTCGGAAATCAGTTCCATTTCGCTCGTCGAAAAATACAGGTTCAGCGGAAACAGCAATTGCTGGCTCGCCGCCTGGTGCACGGTCATATTGGTCAGGAATTGCTCGTACAAAACGCGTTGGTGTGCGCGCTGCTGGTCTACGATCACCATCCCGGACTTGATCGGGTTGACGATGTATTTCTTATGGATCTGGTAGGTTTTATTGACCACCTGCTCCATTTCGTTTTCGTCAAATAAGGAAGCGGTGACTTCCTCGCTTTCGAATTGCATCTCGGCGGTTCCGGTCATTGTTTGCTGCGTCCGTTCGTTTTCGAAAGCCGAGTCGGTATCGTGTTTGAGTCCGACATAAAGGCCTTCCCAATGCGCAGTATCCGGCTTTCTTCGGTAAGATTCCGTCACAAAATGTTTATTGGGTTTTTCCTCCGAAAATGGATTGAAATTCCCATCAACTTGTATCGTCGGCACCGAAGCTTCGGCATCCTTGTAACTGTAGGGCGTATCGAGATTTGAATCGCGTTCGAAATCGAGCACGGGCGATACATTGAATTGCCCGAGGCTGTGCTTGACCGAAGAACGCAAAATGGCGTAGAGCGCGTGCTCATCATCGAATTTGATCTCTGTTTTTGTCGGATGGATATTGATATCGATTGTATGTGGCGGCACCTGCAAATAAAGGAAATAGCCAGGTTGGGAACCGTCTTTCAACAGGCCTTCATAAGCTGCCATGATCGCATGGTGCAGATAGCCGCTCTTGATGAAACGGTCGTTGACGAAGAAGAACTGCTCGCCTCGGTTTTTCTTGGCGAATTCGGGTTTGGAAACGAATCCCTGGATCGAGACGATTTCGGTCTCTTCCTTAACGGGAACAAGTTTTTCGTTGGTCTTGCCGCTGAAAATATTCACGATGCGCTGCCTGAAATTGGAAGGTGGCAAATTAAACAATTCGCCTCCGTTGTGGTAATAGGTAAAATGGATGTTCGGGTGCGCCAGGGCGACGCGCTGGAATTCATCCACGATATGGCGGTGCTCTACGATTTCCGATTTGAGGAAATTGCGCCTCGCGGGAATATTGAAAAACAGGTTCTTGACGGCGAATGAGGTGCCTTTCGGCAATACCGCCACATCCTGCGATATGAATTTACTGCCTTCGATGATAATGTGCGTCCCGAGCTCTTCCTGTTCCTGGCGCGTTTTCATCTCGACATGGGCAATGGCCGCGATCGAAGCCAATGCCTCGCCACGGAAACCTTTCGTATGCAAGGAAAACAGGTCCTCGGCCTGGCGGATTTTGGAAGTCGCATGGCGTTCGAAGCACAGGCGCGCATCGGTGACGCTCATGCCGAGGCCGTTATCGATGACCTGGACGAGCGATTTTCCCGCATCCTTGATGATGAGCTTGATGTCGGTTGCCTTGGCGTCGACGGCGTTCTCGAGAAGCTCCTTGACCACGGATGCGGGCCTTTGGACGACTTCTCCCGCAGCGATCTGGTTGGCAACGTGATCGGGAAGTAACTGGATAATACTCGACATTTGGGTTTTTTGTTGACTTCCAAAAGTAAGGAAATATGTGTTACTTGGAAAGGTTGGGATTGAGAAAGTTTTCACAAAAAGTTGCTGAGAAAAAGTAGTAATTGAACGCCGTCATTGCGAGCGAAGCGGGGCAATCTTTTGAAACTACGAAAACTCCGAGGAGATTGCTTCGCTGTGGCTCGCAATGACGTTGGTCTGATTGACTTTTGCGTTAGGGATTGAGGCGATATCCTCGCAACGCAGCGAAGAGATAAAGCCGAAAGCGCGGCCCGCAGGGAAACGCCCAGATTGCTTCGTCGTTCCTCCTCGCAATGATGGTTAATTAAGCTTGTTTTCTCAATTCCGCCATCTTGATTGCCGCGATGGCCGCTTCAGTACCTTTGTTGCCGTGGATTCCGCCGCTGCGGTCGATGGATTGCTGTGCGTTATTGTCAGTTAAAAGACAAAAAATTACGGGAATATCACCCTGCACATTTAAGTCCTTGATGCCTTGCGTGACGCCTTCGCAGACGAATTCGAAATGCATGGTCTCGCCTTTGATGACGCAGCCGATGGTGATGACGACATCGACGTTTTGGGTTTGCATCATTTTTTTCGCCCCGTAGATAAGTTCGAAACTTCCGGGAACGTTCCAGCGGATGATGTTTTCAGAAAGCGCGCCACAGTCTAAAAGCGCGGCTTCGGCACCCGAATACAGGCCGTTTGTGATGGGATCGTTCCATTCTGAAACAACAATCCCAAACCGAAAGTCCTTCGCGTTTGGGATTGTATTTTTATCGTAATTGGATAAATTTTTATTTGCGGTCGCCATTGTAATTTTTGATTTTAGAGGTATGATTTACGATTTTGGACGTTGCGTACATTCGTAAATCCGAAATCTTAAATCGTAAATTATTGTGCGAGTCCGATGAGCGCATCCGTTTGCTGTGCTTCAGGAGCCGCTTCGTATTTCTCTTTGATTTCGGTGAAATATTTGATCGCGTCGGCTTTGTTACCCAATGCCAAAGCGGTCTGTCCGGCTTTCAGAAGAAAGCGTGGCGTGGTAAATTCATTCTTGTTCATTTCTGAAGCCTTGATGTAATGCTCCAAAGCCTCTTTCAATTTGTTCTGCTGTGCGTAAGCATCGCCTACCGCACCATGTGCCAATACCGAAAGAATCTGGTCATCCGATTTGAATTTCTCCAATGAAGCGATGGCTTCAGGATATTTTTTCAGGTTCAGGTAAGAGATTCCGGCGTAATAGTTGGCCAGGTTTCCCGCATCGGTTCCTGAATATTTATTGGCGATATCGACAAAGCCGAATTTGCCTTCCGAGCCTTTTAATGCTAAAGTGAATAAGGAATCGCTGGCAGTTCCGTCAACGGCTTTCTGGAAATTCTGCTGCGCTTCGAACATTTCGTTTGCGGCTTCGTCTTCTTTTGGCGCGGTAATAAATTTCTGGTACAAAACGTATCCGACAACGACGAAGGCAACAGCGCCAACGAATCCGAAAATTGCTTTCTGGTTTTTCTCCACCCAAGCTTCGGTTTTAGAAGCCGTTTGGTCTAAAGAATTAAATACTCCGGCAGTCGTACTGTCTTTTTCATCAACATTTACATTTTCGATAAAATTATTGTCTTCTTTTTCTTTTGGAGTTTTGTAACCTCTTTTATTATACGTTGCCATTTAAGTTAAATTAGTGAGCCGCAAAAATAAAATTTTTATTCAAACTTAAAAGGGTTTTTTATTGATATTTTTCAATAATTTGCAGGCGCTTAAAAAAACAGAATTTACCACTGTCATCCAATCTTCAGAAACAGGCAAAGTTCTCAATATCAGCAAGCCTTTACAGATGTATTTAAAAAGAATTTCGTTATTCAATTACAAAAACTTTTCGGAAGCCGATTTCGGGTTTAACCACAAGATCAACTGTTTTGTGGGCAAAAACGGCATCGGGAAGACCAATGTGCTCGATGCGATCTATCATCTGGCGTACGGAAAGAGCTATTTCAATCCGCTTGCGGTGCAAAATATCCGCCACGGCGAGGAGTTTTTTGTGATCGACGGCGAGTTCGAAAAGAAAGGCCGTACCGAACAGATCGTCTGCAGCCTCAAAAAAGGGCAGAAAAAGATCCTGAAGCGCAACGGCAAACAGTATGACAAATTCTCCGACCATATCGGGTTTATCCCGCTGGTGATCATTTCGCCCGCCGATACCGACCTGATTACCGAAGGCAGCGAAACGCGGCGGAAATTCATCGACAGCGTGATTTCGCAACTCGACGCGCACTACCTGCAGGAATTGATCCAATACCAGAAAATCCTCTCGCAGCGCAACGCCTTATTGAAATATTTCGCCCTGAACCATGTTTTCGAAAAAGATACGCTTTCGATCTACAACGAGCAGCTGAATGATCTGGGCCGGCGGATTTTTGAGAAACGCAAAACTTTTTTGGTCGATTTCATCCCGATCTTCAACAAACACCATCAGATTATCACCGATTCGGCCGAAACCGTGCAATTGGTTTATGAAAGTTCCCTGCATGACAAAGATTTACTGGCGCTTTTGGAAGAGAATATCGGAAAAGACCGCGCTTTGCAATACACATCGGTTGGCGTGCATAAAGACGATCTGTTGTTTGAAATCGACCACTACCCGATCAAGAAATTCGGTTCGCAGGGCCAGCAGAAATCTTTCCTGATCGCTCTGAAACTGGCGCAGTTTGAGTTTGTTAAGAAGAAATCGGGCGTGAAACCCATACTGCTATTCGATGATATTTTCGACAAATTGGATGAAACCCGCGTGGGCAAGATTGTGGAAATGGTCAACAACGATGATTTCGGCCAGCTTTTCATTTCGGATACGCATGCCGAACGCACCGAAGCCATCATCAAATCGACGCACCAAAGCTATACGATTTTCAACCTCTGATTTGAGAACTAATTTTTGTAATTTAGCGGATCTAAATTTGAATCCCTTGAAAACAAAATTTGCCATCCTGATTTTCCTTTGCCTGTTGTTTATGAACTGCAACAGCCAGACCTCCAAAAATATCGAAACGCTTGCGCCTGCCGCCTATTCGGCTACGTTAAAAGCGACGCCGGATGCACAATTACTGGACGTCCGGACGCCCGAAGAATTCTCGTCCGAACATATCGACAACGCCGCGAATATCAACTGGAACGGCGACGATTTTGCCGGAAAGGCGGCGAAATACGACCAGTCGAAACCCATTTTCGTCTATTGCAAAGTGGGCGGAAGAAGCGGACAGGCGGCGCAGAAATTATCCGAAATGGGGTTTACGAAAATCTACAATCTCGAAGGCGGGCTGATGAAATGGAACGCGGCCGGATTGTCTCCGCCAAGCGACAAGATCATCGGGATGTGCGACCAGGAATACGGTGAAATGCTCAAGGCCAATAAGAAAGTGCTCGTTGATTTTTATGCCGATTGGTGCGCGCCATGCAAGAAAATGACGCCGTATCTTTTGAAAATGCAGACCGAACTGAAAGACAAAGTCACCATTGTGCGCCTCAATGCCGATGAGAACAAAACGATGATCTCCAAACTTAAAATCGATGCGCTTCCTGCCTTATTGTTGTATGAAAACGGCGAAGTGACCTGGCAGCACAACGGATTTATCAGCGAGGCCGATTTGAAAAAACAACTATAATTACGCCCATGCTTTCACCAAAAACGCTCGAATTTTTAGAGGACATCAAGAAAAACAACAACCGCGACTGGTTCCAGTCGCAGAAGAAATGCTACGAAGAATACAAAAAGGAATATCATGCGCTGATTGCCGAATTCCTCGATGCGATGAAGCCGAAAGATTCAAACCTCGAACTGCTCGAAGTGAAAAACTGCACGTTCAGGATTAACCGCGACATCCGGTTTTCCAAAGACAAATCGCCTTATAAAACGCACATGGGCATCTGGATGAATACCAATCCGAGCGGCGTGAACGCGCCGGGTTATTACATCCATATCGAAAAAGGGAAAAGCTTTGTGGCGGGCGGATTTTACTCTCCTGAGAATTCCGAGTTGAAGCAGATCCGCAAGGAAATCGCTTTTTTTCACGATGATCTGGAAGCGATCGTTTCGGGCAAGGATTTCAAAAAATACTTCGACGGGCTCGACAAGAACAACACACTCAAGACTTCACCGAAAGATTTCGACAAAGACCATCCGGCGATCGAATTCCTGAAGCTGAAAAGCTTTACGGCGTCGCATAAAATCACCGATAAGGAACTGTTCGACAAGGATTTCGTGAAGAAAACTTCCGGGAAACTCATCGCCATCAAGCCACTGATCGATTTCTTAAACCGCGGGCTTTCCGGGGAATAATTGCTAAACACTTTCGAATGGAAATTCACCACAATTTTTCTTTAAAAAACTACAACACTTTTGGTATCGAGGCCAAAGCCAGGCGCTTTGTCGCGGTGCATTCGGTTGATGAACTCAAAACCGTCTTGCAGCAAAATGCCGGTGAAAAAAAATTCATCCTTGGCGGCGGAAGCAACATGCTGTTGACCCGGGACATCGACACACTGGTGATTCATGTTGACCTAAAAGGAAAAAAAATCATTTCTGAAAGCGAGGATTTTGTAGAAGTGGAAGCGCAGGCCGGTGAGAATTGGCATGAATTCGTACTTTGGACGATTGCGCAAAATTTCGGCGGATTGGAAAATATGTCGCTTATTCCGGGCAATGTAGGCACCACGCCCATCCAGAATATCGGCGCTTACGGAACCGAAGTCAAAGATACGTTTGTTTCCTGCGAAGCGATGGAAATTGCCACGCAGCAAATAAAAAGGTTTGTGAATCCCGAATGTAATTTTGGGTACCGCGAAAGTGTTTTCAAAAATGAATTGAAAGACCGGTACATCATCACTTCTGTCGTCTTCAGACTGACGAAGAAAAACCATAAAATCAACACGTCTTATGGCGACATCACTTCAGAGCTTTCCAGGAATAATATTTCCGAACCCACTTTAAAAGACGTCAGCAATGCCGTAATCGCGATTCGCCAGAGCAAGTTGCCGGATCCGAAAGAACTTGGGAATTCGGGAAGTTTTTTCAAAAATCCGATCATTCCAAAATCGGAATTCGAAAAAATCCACGCCAGATTCCCCGAAATGAAATTCTATGAAGTTTCGGAAACCGAAGTCAAAGTACCGGCCGGCTGGCTCATAGAACAGGCCGGGTTTAAAGGCAAGCGCTTTGGTGACGCGGGAATCCATAAAAATCAGGCGTTGGTGTTGGTGAATTACGGAAACGCCACCGGACAGGAAATTCTGAATGTTTCCAAAGACATCCAGAAAACGATTTTCGAAAAATTCGGGATTGCGATTGAGGCGGAAGTCAACGTGATATAACGAAGAAAAAGTTAAGAAGCAAGAGTCAAGAATATGACATTTTGGATAATCAAAAAGTCTTATTCTTTATTACTCTCGCTTCTTGATTCTTGCTCTTAATCTTAAATCTTAAATTCATGTATATCGCCGACCTTTTCAAAAACGAAAACCAATCCGGAATCGAAGACTTTCTTCACAAAAACAGCTTCGGTATCCTGGTGAATCAAACAGATGGGAAACTTTGGGCCACGCACATTCCATTGGAATTCGACACGAACGAAAACGGCAGGAAGGTTTTATACGGACACATTTCCAAAGAAAACCTGCAATGGAAAAGTTTCGGAAACGACAACAAAGTGCTTGCGATTTTCACCGGTCCGCACGCCTACATTTCTTCTTCGTGGTATGATTTTGAAAACGTGCCGACGTGGAATTACACCGCGGTTCATGTATACGGAACTGTGAAAATCATTGAAGGCGATGCGGTTTTGGAGCACCTTAAAAAACTCGTCGATAAATATGAAGCGGCTTCGGAAAACCCGGTCAGCATAGAAAATTTTTCCAAAAAGACCATGATGCAAACCCGCGGCATCGTTGCTTTCGAAATCGAAATCACCGAAATCCAGGCTTCGAAAAAATTGTCGCAGAACCGCGACGATACCAATTTCGAAAACATCATTTCCGAATTGGAGAAAACAGGAAACCACGACGCGATAGCCGTAGCGGCAGATATGAAGAAATGTCCGCGATAAAGTTGTCAACATTTTAGCAAATCTTAATTTGCAAATGACTTTTGAATCGTACCTTTGCAGCTGTTTTTAAAAGACAAATTGCTTATATGTTGATCATTACTATCCTATTTTACCTTTTTATCGCCGTCGTTACCATCCAGCTTTTTTACTATATCGTTGTTTTTGGGAAATTCGCCTATAGGAAATCGCAGCCCGGTACGCCAAAAAGGATTCCAATTTCCGTAATCGTATGCGCCAAAAATGAGGAAGAGAATGTGGCCAGATTTGTCCCGATCCTGGCCGAACAGGATTATCCCGATTTTGAAATTGTATTGATTGACGATGCTTCCAGCGATGCGACGCTCGATTTGCTCGAGGCTTTTGAAAAGCAATATTCCAATATCCGTTTGGTCAAAGTAGAAAACAACGAAGCGTTCTGGGGCAACAAAAAATTCGCGCTCACGTTAGGAATCAAGGCCGCCAGCAAAGAATACCTGTTGTTTACGGACGCCGACTGTTACCCGACTTCCAAAAACTGGATCAAGGAAATGAGTTCGCAGTTTACGATGCAGAAAACAATCGTTCTCGGTTATGGCGCTTATGAGCGGATTCCGGGTTCGTTCCTCAATAAAATCATCCGTTTCGAGACGATGCTCACGGCGGTGCAATATTTCTCCTGGGCGAAAATGGGACATCCATATATGGGCGTCGGGCGCAATCTCGCCTATAAGAAGGAAGAATTCTTTAACGTAAACGGTTTTATAGACCATATGAAAATACGCTCGGGCGATGACGACCTGTTCATCAACCAGGCGGCCAAAGGAAAGAACACGACCATTTGTGCATCGGCGGAAAGCTTTACGTATTCCATGCCCAAAACCTCGTTTAAGGAATGGTTTACGCAAAAGAGAAGGCACGTTTCCACGGCAGGATTTTACAAACCGTTTGATAAGATACAGCTCGGGCTGTTCTTCATCTCGCAATTGCTTTTTCTGGTTTTGCCGATCGTTTTGCTCGCGTTTCAATTCCAGTGGATTATCGTTTTAGCGCTTATCGGCTTTAGGTATTTATTCGCCTGGACCACACTCGGACTATCGGCTGGGAAATTAAGGGAAAAAGACACGATGTACTGGTTCCCGATTATCGAGATTACGCTTATCTTTACACAACTGAATATCTTCTTCACCAATATTTTTTCAAAACCGGTCCATTGGAAATAAAAAAAAACATAGAGAAAGCGCAGAACGGCGATCAGGTTGCCTTCACTTTCCTATTGGATTTTTATTGGAATGCCGTCTACGGTTTCATGCTCAAACGCACTGAAAACGAAACCGACGCCGAAGACATCACCATCGAGACTTTCGCCAAGGCATTCGACAAGATCGCCACCTATAATCCCGAATTCCAGTTCAATACCTGGCTCATCGCCATCGCCAAGAACGTGCATATCGACCTTTTGCGCAAGAAGAAATCGGCCTTGTTCATCGATATCACCGATGAGGAAGACCAACAGGCCTATAATGTCGCCGACACCGCGCCATCTGCCGAAGACGAACTCATCGCCAAGCAGAACCTTTCCAGCCTGCTCGAATGCATCCGCCAGCTCAAGCCGCATTACCAGGAAGTGATCCAGCTGCGTTATTTCCAGGAATTGTCTTATCAGGAAATCGCCGATCTGCTCGGGGAACCTTTAAGCAATGTCAAGATCAAACTGCTGCGCGCGAAAAAACTGCTGGCAGAAATCATCGAGAACAGAAGGTAAACTGGTTATTTGTTCAGGAGCTGTTTCCTGCTGTCCGCTATATCTTTTGCCCTGCGGGACAAAAGGATGCCGCTTCCATCAGGGCTAGTTCCGCAAACCCTGCCATTCAACGTTTTTT
>DATHGE010000039.1:0-12342 GCA_035317805.1 Flavobacterium sp.
CGTCAATTCAGGCTATTGGAATCCGGCCGGGCTCATCGCGCTCGAAGACAAACAGGTGGCGCTCATGCACGCGAGTTATTTCGCCAACATCGCCGCTTACGATTATGCGGCCTATGCGGCTCCGATTGACGACCGCAGCGCATGGGGAATTTCAGCCATCCGTTTTGGTGTGGACGACATCCTCAATACGACAGAACTGATCGACGACCAGGGCAATATCGACTACAACCGCATCAGCAAGTTCTCGACCGCCGATTACGGATTTACGCTTTCTTACGCGAGGGAATTGAAAGTTCCGGGCTGGCAATATGGCGTCAACGCCAAAGTCATCCGGCGGATTATCGGTAAATTTGCGAATTCATGGGGATTTGGGATCGATGCCGGAATCCAGTTTGAACGCAACGACTGGAAATTCGGGCTTATGCTGCGCGACATCACTACCACTTATAACATCTGGAATATCGACGAGGATGAATATGCAAAAATCAAGAACGCCATCGATGGAGAAAACCAGGAATTGCCCGAGAGCACTGAGATTACACCGCCGAAAGCACAATTGGGGATTTCCAAGAAATACGAATTCCATTATGATTATACGCTTCTGGCGGCGGTCAACCTCAACATGGAATTTGCCAAAACCAATGACATTATCGCCACCGATTTTGTAAGCATCGCGCCTGCAATCGGCTTTGAAGGCGGTTATACCGATCTCGTTTTTCTGCGCGCCGGTTTCGGAAATTTCCAGAATATCACACAATTGGACAATTCCAAAAAACTGAGTTTCCAGCCGAATATCGGACTCGGATTCAAATACAAAGGCATCCAGATTGATTATGCGCTGACCGATTTGGGCAACCAGAGCGCGGCACTGTATTCGAATATTTTCTCCCTCAAGGTTGATTTAGGAATTTTCAGATAATGGAACTACTCAGGAAACCACTTGCCCTCTCTGCCCTTTCCGGATTATTGCTGGCTTTGAGCTGGCCGACCTACGGGCTTCCAATCCTGATTTTCATCGCCTTCGTCCCGCTTTTATTCGCCGAGAAAAACATCAGGCAAACCGGCCGGAAAGTCAAGGCGAAAGTCTGGGCCAACGCCTATCTCACGTTCCTGCTCTGGAATTTAATCACGACCTGGTGGCTTTTTTTCGCTTCGGCTTTCGGGATGCTTTTTGCCGTTTTGGTGAATGCGCTCTTAATGAGTTTGTTGTTTTTGCTGTATCATGTCGTCTCGAAAAGGGTTTCCCGAAAATTGAGCCTGCTTTTCCTCGTTTGCCTTTGGCTGGGTTTTGAAAAATTTCACCTCGACTGGGATTTTTCGTGGCCGTGGCTGAATCTTGGAAATGTTTTCGCCGATTATCCGCAATGGATCCAATGGTATGAATATACGGGCGCTTTCGGTGGCTCTTTATGGGTTTTGGGTGTGAACGTATTTATTTTTTACGGTATTACCCAATTGGAAGGGCAAAATTCAAAAGTCATTTTCAAAACCGTTTTCCCAAAAGCCGCATTGCTTGTCGCAATACCGATTGTGGTTTCGCTTTGGATATACCAAACGTATGAGATTAAGGGAAAAACCAAGGAAGTGGTTGTGCTGCAGCCGAATGTAGATCCGTATACCGAAAAATACGACACACCCAATTACCTCATTACAAAAGGACTTTTACAACAGGCCGACGCGGTGATCACGCCGCAAACGGAATTCCTGATTGCGCCTGAAACCGTTTTGGCGGAAAGTGCGCCGTTTGACAACTTTTATTACTCCCCGGGCCGAATGCTCATGACCAATTACCTCAGGCAGCACCCGAAAGTGGAATTGCTTTGGGGAATCGATACCTATAATTTCGTTTTGGATAAAGCCAATGTACTGCCATCGTCCAACGTTTACCGCGACGGCGTCTGGGTTAATTTTTACAATGCCGCGTTGTTTATCGGCAATAAGCCGGGAATACAGAAATATTACAAATCGAAATTGGTCGTAGGGATTGAAAACCTGCCATACAAACCAATCCTCGAACCGCTTTTGGGCAACGTGATGCTTGATCTGGGCGGAACGATTTCAACCAAAACCACGCAGGAAGAACGCACGCCTTTTGTTTCGGAAGACGGAACGAGAGTCGCCCCGATTATTTGCTACGAATCGGTTTATGGCGAATATGTCACGGGATTTGTAAAGAATAAGGCCGATTTCCTGGCCATCATCACCAATGATGCATGGTGGCATGAAACACAAGGGCACAAACAGCACCTGACTTTCGCTTCGATGCGTGCGATTGAAACGCGACGCGATATTGCAAGAAGTGCCAACACCGGGATTTCGGCATTCATCAACCAGAAAGGCGATATCGTTTCCCGGACAAAATATGGCGAGAAGACTGCGCTTAAAGGAATTGTACATCTCAATGACAAAATAACTTTCTACGTCAAATATGGTGATTATATTGCGCGGATTGCAGCCGGAATATTAGCGCTGCTGTTGGTTTTCATCATCATTAAAAACCGGGTGATAAGATATTAGGTTATTGCCCCCTGTAGAATAAAATCGTACTGAAGGTTTTGAAGATGATATTGATATCAAGGAAAATACTGCGGTGCTTGATATAATACAGGTCATATTGAAGCTTGATCAGGCTGTCGTCAATCGTTTCCCCATAAGAATAATTCACCTGCGCCCAACCCGTTAAACCCGGTTTGATCACATGGCGTGTCTCATAAAATGGCATGACTTCGGCGATTTCGTTTACAAAAACAGGTCGTTCCGGCCTTGGTCCGATCACGCCCATATCGCCTTTAAGGATATTGTAAAACTGCGGGAATTCATCAATCCTTGCTTTCCGCAGAAATTTTCCGAACATCGTAATCCTCGAATCATTGCTTGTGGTAAAAACAGCGCCGTCTTTTTCGGCATTTTCGACCATCGTACGGAATTTGAGGATCTTAAAGACTTTTCCGTTCTTCCCGATACGATCCTGTGTATAGAACAATCTGCCCCGGTTGCCCAATAAGTTTCCAATCAAAATTAAAGGCAGTAAAGCCGCCCCCAATGCCAATCCCCAAAGTGAGATCAGGATTTCGAGGATGCGCACCACGAGCAGGTACAGATGATTCTGGTTGCTTCTGCTGAAAGGAAAATAACGGTAAAAATCTCTCGCGACATATTGCACCGGAATCCGTTGCGTTATCGTTTCATAGACCTGCGTATATTCGCGGATAATGTAGCCGTTTTCGAGAAGATGGATGAGCTGGTTGTATAGGTTTACGGTGATTCCGTCTGTTTTTTGGGAAGCGATTACGACTTCTGAGATCGAATTGTCGATAACAAAACGCTCCAGATGATCGATGTTGATCTTTTCTATGGTATCGCTGCCGTTACCAGATTCGGTATTTTCCAGACTGTCGGAATTCACATAACCCTGCACTTTGTAATGCGGATCGACATTCTCGAGTCCGGATACCAATTCCTCCAGCTGGCTCCTGTCGCAAATCAAAATTACCTTTTTCACAAATCGGCTTGAAGCCAGAAGGTGCACATAAATAAGGCGCCAAAGGAACAGTGCGATCATGATGGCAAGGAAGAAAAAGAGAATCTGAATCCTGTTTGACGGCAGCACCGGCGTGTAAATTGGCGTCAGCAGGTACACCAGGACCGTAACGCAAGTCGTCAGCAGTATACTTTTGATAACCAGGAACTGGTTGCTCGCAATCTGGAGATTGTACATTTCGAAGACCGTCCCGATGATATTGAGATACAATCCGAGGACAATCATCCAGTAATAATTGGTGGTCGAAATATTGAAGTATTTGAAATCGAAGACCGTACCTACGATATACAAAGCCAGTAAAACAAAAAGCACGTCAAAAACCCGCAGCAGAATTTTCCGCTCTGATATCTCGAAGTGTATTTTCTTATTATTAGTCATCTGGCTTTATCTAACTGCAAATTAAGTGGCTGCAATTTAGTAAAATTAAAAGTCAAATGTTAACACTATTTTAAAATTTCAAGCCATTTGCGTTTTACCTTTTCAGAATCGAAATCCTGGACATGTTGCCGCGCACCTGAAGCCATCAAATCGGCCAACGATTCATTGTGAAGCAGTTCCTTTATACAAGCCGCCATCTGTACGGCGTCGTCATCATTTACAAGCAGGCCTGTCTTGTGGTTTTCGAGCAGGAACGGCAAGCCGCCGACATTAGTCGAGACCACCGGAAGCCCCAATGCCATCGCTTCGATTACGCTTACCGGCGTATTGTCAAAATGGGTCGTATTGATAAATATGTCGTAATCTTCGGACAATTTGGTCCAGGCTTTCCTGGATAGCTTTCCGGTAAATTTCACTTCCAGTTTTCGCTGTTCGGCCAATAACCTGATTTTGTCTAGCCAGCCTTTTTTATCGGGGCCAACCATACACAGCACGGCTTCGGGGAAATCCTGTTTGACCGCTTCCAGAACGCGCAGCGCCATTTCGGGGTTGTAGATTTCAGCGAACGACCTGACCCAGAATAATTTTGGTCTTAAATCTTTTCGCTGCTTAAACTTATAGTCGTTGATTTTAATGGCGTTTGGAATAAAAACGGTATTCTTAAAGCCCGCTTTCTCAAAAACAGAGAGCAGGTAATTGGATGGCGCGACATTGAAATAAGAATGCCTGAATATCATTTTACACAAACGCGGACTTATCAGCAGCCGTTTCGGAAGGTTGCCGCCGTGCAGGATCGGGATGTATTTAATCCTTAGTATGCGTGAAATCTGGCTGACAACCAATGCGTACCAAAAATTATAAGTGCTGTACGTATCGATCAGCAGGTAATCGGTTTTGCGGCTGTGGGCAATCGTTTTCCAGACCATTTCCGCGAGACGGGCGATCTTGTTCTTTTTTGCGGAAGCATAGGTTATGGCAAAACCTTCCTGTTCCAAAAGCGGACCAAGCGTTTCAATGGCCGTTTTGTTGGAGCCATGAGCGGATAACTTATTGCCTATGTACAACAGGTTTTTCAAAAGCGGTTATTGGATTTTATAAAGATAGTAAATCCCTTCGGTATGCAAAAGCGTGACTTTTCCTGATAGTTTTACGTTGCTGAAAATATGGGTGACCGATTTTTTATTTTTTAGGAATGCGATCTTTTCATCGCCATCGAGCGTTTTCAGTTGGAGGTTTTCCTGATACCATTTGATGAATTCCGTCGGGTTTCCTTCAATCAGCATCGAAGCGCCTTTGCCATCGAGCACCACCGAGCGTTTGCAACCGCAGCGGATAATATAGGCACCCCAGAAAACGTCCGTTGGCAATGTGTTCTTATCGATGTAAGTCAGCATGCGGTCAAGGCTGGATTGCTTTTCTTCGCTGGTTTGGAAAAACTGCCGGTATTCGGGGAAAATACTCGTGGCGATATCATCCTTAAAAAACGGGACATTGCTTAAAAAAGTCGATTTACAGAAAAACAACGCGATAACAAATAACAGCACGCCGATTTTAAACGGTTTTACCAATACCATGCTTTTTTCAAGCGCAATGCTGATGAGAAAACCGATGGCGAAATAACCCGGCAATATGGCCAGTTTTTGCGCGCGGATAATCTGGAAAGACATCCTTAAATTGAGATGCAGTGCGGCATTGACGGCATTTTCTATGTAAACACTTATCGATGGAATCAATATCATAAAGAAAGTGATCACCAATAACAATCCGGCAGATTTCAAATAGCTGCGGTCCTTAAAAAATGCATACAGATAAAACGCAATCAGTGGAATGAGGAAAAAGAGCGTACTCACTTTCATCCACAATTTAAGAAATTCCAACGGCTGGGCGAAAAATTCGGGAATCCGCGTGAAGAATGCCTTCTTATAGATTGCTACGTCGTAAATGACATTGCTGTCGGTTTGCGTAAAATAAGTGCTCAGGAACGGCAACATCCCCAAAATGGCCAGCCCGGCGGCAATCGCCAAAGTGCGGAAAGGGATTTTTATCGAATGCTGGTAACTGTAGATTCCGATCAATAAAATAAAAATCAGCAGTCCGCCCATGCCTGTAATCGGATGAAAATTGAATATAAATCCCATCAGGAAAGCCGCAAGGAAAAACGATTTTTTGGTGCGGTTCAAAAGCAAGAGGAACGGTATCGGCATAAACGCGGCATACATCGTTCGCGGCATCATCGTCCAAAGATCAGAAATTCCCCAGATTTCCATTCCCGGAAGCCAGACAATTCCCCTGATCAGAACCGATAAGAATAACGCCAGCGCAAATCTCCGGAATATCTTATAGAACAGGAAAAACCACGACAGTCCATAAATAAGATGCAAAATGGTTGCGAAAATATTGATTCCGAGAAGGTAATCGCCATTGACGCACCACGCAAAAAACCGGATGGTCTGTATGTAAAAAGGCGTGTAATATTTGACATTCTTCACATCATACAAATACATGTCTTTTTGGAAAAGCGACGGATTATCGAGCTTGTAGCAAACCGGAATCGAATTGTGCAGATCGGAAGACAATTGCGTGAATCCCGTCCCTTTATTTTCAATAAAAAAGCCGACTGCGATAAACAGGTTCAGAAGAATGAGGATCAGCCAGTGCTTTTTTTGCATGAATTATCGTGGTTTTGGCGAATTGATGATATCATACTGGATCGCCTGAAGCAACAGCTGGAACCCAAGGATAATGGATAACGTGACCAGCATAATCGTGCCAGTCGGCGCCAAAATGTGATGCGATGAATAATAGAGCCAGTTGTAAATTCCGTACACGACGCCAAAAAGAAACAGCGGCAAACCCGTCAGGATATACAATGAGGCGATATTGAAATCATACAGGAAATATTCCTTCAGGATCCTCTTGATTAAGACTTTCACCAGGCTGGTCGAAAAAATCACCGGCATCCGCCACACATGCATACTCGATTTCTCATCGGCATAAATGGCGGGCATCGCAATGTCTTTGATCCTGGCTTTTACAAAATAGAGTTGCGCAATCAGCGAGGTCTCAAAAAAATACCTGTTGGATAATTTTGAAAAATCGACTTCCCTGAGCGTGTTGGTTTTAATGGCGATATAGCCGTTGTTCGGATCGAAATTGTTCCAATAGCCCGTTGCAATTTTCGTCAGGAACGACAGCATCAGGTTGCCGAGCCTTCTGGTCAATGGCATGCTTTTAAGCGCATTGAGATCGCGGAAACGGTTGCCTTTTGCCATTTCGGCGTGGTTTTTTACCAATGGCTTGAGCAATTGCGGCAGGTATTGAGCATCCATCTGGTCATCGGAATCGATCTTTACGACAATGTCGAAATTGTTGTCTACCGCATATTGGAAGCCTTTTTTGGTTGCGCCGCCAACGCCGAGGTTGATGTCGTTTTGGAGAAAAACCACTTTCGTTTTCGGATTCATGGCTGCGGAAATCGCGTTCGTGTCCATGACTTGCGGGCTTTTGTCATCCACAACAATCACCGTATCGATATAATCAGGCAATTTGGAAACCACGTCGCAGATATGCCTCGAAGCGTTGTAATACGGAATGGAAACTGCAATCTTAAAATTATGTAGCTTTTCTGTCTTCATTTTCGTTATACAGTATAAGAATTGGTGACAACAACAATGTCGTAATAAACAAAAATAATCCAAGCAGTCCAAATAACGGCCTGTAAATATACAAATGCTCCCCAAAGAATAACGTCACGAGCATCGACAACACCAAGCCTTTCAGCGCCATCCGCATTTTGGGGAATTGCGACATCTTGAGCCCGAGATAGGAAAAAAGCCACCGGAAATAAAAGATTACGCCCACAATGCCGACTTCATTGATAAGGCTCAAATAGGTATTGTGTGCCGAAGAGATCAGCGACAGCCGGTTGTTGAATCCGAGCCCGAACGGGATAATCCCCGGGTTTTCCATTAGGTAACCGATATACAACACGGATAGTCCTTTACGCCCGGAACCCAGATCTTCATAAACCGATTCGACTTTCGCTTCCCTGAGCGATTGCGGATCACGGATCTTGTTTTCGACCCTGCCTTCATAAACAATGACCGCCTTTTCGATAATTTTCGGATTGATGGCCGTAATTGCCGCCGCAAGAATAACCAATGCAATCGCCGAGTAAATAAAACTAATCGTTTCCCTGATAAAGAAATAGCCAAGAAAAACCAACAGCCCGACATAGGACGTACGCGAACCGCTCATCACAAGCACCAGCAGCGACATAACGATAGTAACCATCAGGATTGTCTTGTTCATTTTGATCCGCTTGTCATTGAGCAAACCTACGGCGAGCGTAAAGACGAACAGGCTGGTCATTCCGAGAACGATTTTATTCGGACCCAGCGTACCCGACAGGAATCCGTTGTAGCTTTCCCAGTTGTCATCGCTCCAAAGGAACGGGATGATACCGAAATTCTGCAAAACCACAACCAGGAAACACACCGAAGCCATGATTAATGTAAAGTTTACAATCCTTTTGAGCTGCGCCAGATCCTGGATAATGATCTGCAGGAATACCGTCACGATGAAAAACGCCCAGAAATGGAACAGGTATTTTATCGACTGCAGGGCCCAATAAATCTTATCTTCGAGAATGCTGTCGATAATGGTGAAAATGATAGTGAAATTGGCCCACATCAAAAAATGAAACAGGTTATTGAGCGCCTTGTTGTTCTCTATAAGCTTATTGACCAATCCCATGTATTTGAAATACAGGTAAATCACAACCACGCCTGCGACGTCATACAAACGCAACTCATTGTTTCCCCTTGCGCTGTAATTTAAAACCGGAAGATTGTAAAAGTAGGAAATGAGCATCAGGTATACCGATACGATAATCCATTTGGATTTGGTCAATCCTTTCATGGCTTCCCTAAAATTGTATGCTTCTACTTCCATTTATTATTGGCCTAAAGCGACCTGATCCAGTTTAAGTATTTTTCTATGACCACATTTTGGACAAAAGTAGTATAAATTAAGCTATTTAATGCCTTTCCGTACTGCTGCCTTAAGGCTTTATTTTCGATCAGCGAAACCAGTGCCGCCGAGAATTCGTCCGTATCATTTTTGTCGGTGATAATACCTTGTCCCGAATGGATAATATCCGGAATTTCACCAACGTTTGTAGCCACTACCGGCAATCCGAACAGGCCGTATTCCAACAATGAAACCGGCAGGCCTTCTGAAAGCGATGTCAGGATTCCGATGCTGCTTTGCCTCAGGATATTCGCAATATCGTTGCATGAGCCATAAACAAAGACGGTACGCTCGAGTCCGAGTGCAATAATTTTGCTCCTGACTTCATCCGAATAATCATCCGCAAAATCTTTTCCAACCAGATGAAATGTCCAGTCGGGATGCAATGCCTTAATTTTCGTTGCGATTTCCAAAAGAAAAAAATGCCCTTTCTGCGGCCTCAGGTTGGCCAGGCAGATGATCCTTTTCTCCTCTTCGCCGAATAATATGGTTTCTTTTAAAGTATCTTTCAGATTATCGGCAATCACAAAGTTCGGGAAATAGATGATTTTTTTGCAGGAAAGATGCGCCATTCCCCAATCGAGGAGTTTTTTGTTGACGGCAATTTCACCCGAAAAAAACCTTGATGCCAATCGGAGCGCCTTACTTTCCCTTTTCTCCAGAAACTCACTGTTGCCATAATGGTCGTGCCAGATGATTTTTATTTTCGGACAAACCAGTTTCAGCATGACGGCCAATAAGAACGAACTGCTGTGTGCATGGACGACATTCACGCGATTCCGCACCACAAAATTCCGAAGCCTGAAAAGCGCCGCGATATCGAGCGTTTTTTTCCGGTCAAGGAACAGATAGGAAACCCCGGCAGCCAGTTGCTTCACGAGCGCGCCTTCTTTCCTTGTCGCCACCAAACCCGAAAATCCGGTCACCGATTCCAGTGCATTGGCATAGTTCACCGCCATGCGTTCGGCACCGCCGGCTTCGAGGCTGTCGATGATCTGGATGATGCGCAGGTCTTTATTTTCCATTTTCCGCAGTTTTGGAATCCGTTAAAAGCGCCCTGATTTCTGCTTCGAAAACATCGAGTGTGTATTGCCGCGACCATTTCATCCCTAAAGATGATATTTCTTTACAGCTGGTTTCATTTTTCATGATTGCTGTAATCGACGCAATGTCTGCATCCGGATCCATTTTCAAAATAATCCCTTTTCCGTCACCAATCATATCAGGGACGCACGAAACCGCGGTAGCAATCGGTATACAACCCCAGAACATGGCTTCGGCGACTACTTTCGGCCAACCTTCACTTTGCGAAGGAAGCACCAGAAAATGGCTGTTCTTATAAGCATTCCTGACGGTTTCTTCATTTTGGTTTCCATGAAGCCGGACTGCATTTTCGAGGTTTTTACTGCTGATATAATCCTCAAGGTTCTTGCGCTCGCGGCCTTCGCCAAAAAAATCCAGCGAAACATTATACCCCGATTGTTGCAATCTTTCGATTAGCTGAATCGCATACAACGGCCGTTTCCCGATTGAAAGTGTGCCGACAAACAGGAACTTAATCGTGTCCGAAAACACTCTTGGCGCCACTGCGGTCTTATCCGATTCCTTATAAGTCGCCGTAAAGAAAGGCTTGATGCTTTTAGTGCTTCCGGGCCAGTTGCCATATACGAGCACCTGCATCTTCCTGGTCAGGAAAGTATTTGATAAAATCCATTTCTGCAACCGGTAGCTCCAGGGCTGTTTCGCATTCGGGTCCCAGTTTCCGGCATATTTTGCAGTTTTGGGTTTGCCGGGAAATAAGATCTGGAGGAAAACGCCCAGCAAACCGATGTTTCCGGGACAGCGCAGATGGATGTGATCGGCTTTTTGCATCGTCCTGAAAATTTTCCAGCTGATCAACGGAATTTTGAAAAAGGCGGCGATAATCGCACCGGGCTTCAAAAGGTCGAAACTGCTTATCTCACAAAATTCAATATCCGGATGTTCATAGCGGCTGTCGATCGCCGATTTTTCCGAACGCTTTTTTGGTGCGGCAATCAAAATCTGGTCGGCATACTTCGTCCAGACATTTATTTCGCGAACGTAAGGCCCGTAAGCGAAATAGTCTTTTCCGTCGACAATGTGCGGAACATGGGTAATGATTGCAAATTTAGTCATATGCTTTTTCAGGAAATCAATCTTTCTTCAATACGGCAAACGGTCCGATAATTTCAATATTATTGGCCGGATCGCTGTATAATTTTAAAATATCGCTCGAATAGGAACTCCAGTAAATGACGGGATTTTTAGCCGTTTTCATATAATCGGCAATCCATGCGGTTTTGGAAACGCCGTTGGGCACTACATGAATCGTCAGTGAGACATCCCTTCGGGTAAATTTTCTTTCGGAAATGGGCTTATCGTCCGAAAAATTCATTGGTGTGGAAAAGCCATTGCGGTACAGATCGCATTCGAAATAAGCGGATTTCCGGTCCTGGAAATACTCGGCGTTTTGATGCTGCATCAGGAATTCGTATATTTTTTTCCTTTCGAGCGTGATTTTATTGATTTGGTTTTTCCAGCCTCCGCCAAACAAAACATAGCCATAACCATACAGCGGTCTCGGACCTTCCGACATTGGAAGGTAGAAACCGGAACCGAATGCGGGGCGTACTTTTTCGATTTTCACCCTGTTGTCCGGATTGCTGCCTGTGGCATTTTCGGGGTTATCAGGTTTGATTTTGCTGGTGTTCAATTCGAATCCGGGTCCGCAGAATGTTCCGCCCGCATCAATCCGGATCCCGATAAACCAAGGTCCGGCAACCGCTAAAACAAAAACCACAAGCAACAGTTTGCGTTTGGCGATAAAGTCAAATCCGTAAGCGGCCAGTACCAAAATCACGGGCAATAACGTAATCAGGAATTTATAGAGCGGGAAAAATCCAAGCAGCACAAAAGGTGAAATGGACAAAAAGACGAATGCCAGAACCGAAATAAGAATGGTGCGTTTCGTCCTGCTGATCTCAAATATCCGGATGGTTCCGAACAGCAGCAAAAACAGCAAGGCCGGCGTTAAGAATGCCGATGCGGTCGCTAAAACAGACAGTACCGAAGTCTCGGAATTTTCAATATAACTCGTTCCCGAAACGATTGTGTTGCGGATATCAATCGGACTATAGCCGGTGACGTAAATCAGCAACAACGCCAAAATGACGGCGATGATATTGGCGGCGGCAATCTTCAAAAATTGGATAATCGTTTCTTTCGTATAGCTGCTGATTGGGTTAAAATACAGGAACAATCCAGTGTAAAGTGGTAAAGCGATGAGCATTGTCCAGCGCAACGGAACAGCGATTGCAAACAATAAAACCGACCCGTATAAAAAAGTGTTTCTGTTGGTTTTGAGAAACCTG
>DATHGE010000040.1:0-3386 GCA_035317805.1 Flavobacterium sp.
ACATCACAGATAAATTATTGGTTTCAGCTGCGGTGCGTTTTGACCACTATATCGACCGCGGCATTTACGATCCTTCGACCGGAGAGACTACTGGTGATTACTCACAGAATTTCCTTTCGCCAAAATTCGGACTCGTATACCAAATCGTGAAAGACCGTATATCGGTTTTCGGAAACTATCAGAACAGCTTTAGAAATGTGGGTTACCTGACCAATATTTCAAATGAATTGGTCAAATTTGACGCAGAACAGGCCAACCAGATTGAAGGTGGTTTGAAGTTGAACGTATTCCAGAATAAATTGAGTGCGAACTTAAGCTACTACAACATTTTAGTCGAAGACATTGTCAGAAACGGCAGTATACCTAATACCAGCATACAAGACGGGAATCAAAAAAGCCGTGGTTTTGAATTGGAATTGATCGGAAACCCAATGCCGGGATTGAATTTTATCCTCGGTTTCGCGAAAAACGACAGCGAACTTCAAAATACTACGCCTGATTTGGAAAGATTGCGTCCGGAAACGGCCGGTCCTGAAAACCTCGTGAACTATTGGATCAATTATACCTTACAAAGCACAAGGATGAAAGGTCTTGGATTTGGATTTGGAGGAAACTACGCCGATGAAACCTATGCTTACAATCGTCGCGATGCGCAAAATGTTGTACAAAAATTTGTATTGCCATCATACGGCGTGATCAATGCCGCGATTACGTATGACCAACCGAAATACCGTATCGCATTCAAAGCGAACAACATTTCAGACGAAGTATATTTCAACGGATACACGACTATCAACATACAAAATCCGCGTATGTTTTTCGGAAGTGTCACTTATAAATTTTAATGGCGTTTAAAAAAACAATACGGTTTTTACACAAATGGCTCGGACTCACCTCCGGGCTTATTGTATTTATTATCAGCATCACCGGTTGCCTGTTTTGTTTCCACGATGAAATTAAAGACATCTCGCGAAAGGAATCGCGAATCGTTGAAGATACAGGCAACCCTTATTTGCCGCCATCGGTGTTGCGTGAAAAAGCGTTGAAACTGGTCCCGAACGGGAAATCCGGATTGGTATTTTACGTCAAAAGAGACCGTTCCGCCGTGGTGTATACATCCAATGACAAAGGCAGTTTCTACCTTTTCATGAATCCGTATACCGGGCAGCATTTGTATACCGAGGACCCGACCACTGATTTTTTCATCATCGTCGAATACATCCATTTGTATCTGCTGCTTCCGGATTACATCGGTAAGCACATCACCGGCGGCGCAACGATCATTTTCATCTTTATGATGATTTCGGGGATCATTCAATGGTGGCCGAAAAAGAAAAAAGACCTGAAGAAACGACTGGCCGTAAAATGGTCGGCGAAATGGCGGCGCGTCAATTACGACTGGCACAACATTTCAGGATTTTACATTGCTTTGGTGGCAACCGTCATCGCCATTACCGGATTGACTTTTACGTATGATTGGGTTGGCGACGGCATTTATTATGCCTTCAACCTGGGCAAAGGCGATAAGAAAAAAGAAACGCAGCATCCGACAATCGACACGACCGCTTTCAAAAATATCAGGATTTCCGCTTCTGACAAAGCCATGCTTTTGACCATGCAAAAAAATCCGAAGCACGAGATGTTTTACGTGACCTTTCCGGAAAAGAAAAGCGATCCTGTAGAAACCGGCGCTTATCCGTTTGCGCTGCGATACGACCATCAAAGCAATTACCATTTCCATCCTGAAACCGCTAAACTACTATCGGCTGAGCCATTTGAGCATAAATCATTGGGGTTGCAGGTTGTAGAAATGAATTACGGCATCCACACCGGGCAAATCCTCAACCTACCCGGCAAGATCATTGCTTTCATTGCAAGCTTGATCGCCGCAGCTTTGCCGGTCACGGGCTTCGTGATTTGGTATGGCCGCAGAAAGAAGGAGAAACCATCGCAAAAAACCAAAAACATAAAAAAGGCCTCCGTTTAAGGAAGCCTTTCATTTATGAAAAAATCTGGTAATTTTCTAGTTTCTGTTCGCCAACGCTTCCTGTTTCCAGTTTTTCACCGATGCGACAGCATTGTTCGAATAATTCACTTCTGTTAAGGCGTCTGCACTAAAGAAAACCCATTTTCCTGTTTTTTCCCCGTTGCTGTATTCACCGACCGATTTTTTGATTCCGTTCGTGTCATACGCCACCCATTGACCTTCCAACTTGCCGTCTTTAAAGAATCCGGTTTGCTGCACCTTGCCATTCTCAAAATAGTAGGTCGCTTTTACAAGGTTCCCGTATGCTTCTAATTTTGGTTCTATTGTTTGTGCCGAAATCATTCCTGAAACCAGCAAAGCGGTCATAATCATATACTTTTTCATAATCTGTAGGTTTTAATTGTTGATAATTCCATAACAAATGTAGCAAATAATTTACATTAAACAAACTTTCACTTAACAATTTGGTAACATTGAATGAAAACTTAACATTGCAACTATAAATCTAGTTGATTTGAGATTGGCTGATTGCCAGGTTTTTGGGCGTTGCCTAAGGCCGGGCTGTCCGCTGTATCTGTGCCGAAATGGCACAGGATGCCGCTTCCATCCCTAACGCAACTCTAACCAATACAAAAGTTCTTCAGGAGCGCGTTAGCGATAGCAGCGGCATCCTGCAAGCGTTTGCAAAACGCTGCAGATATAGCGGATAGCGCGGCCCGCAGGGACACGCCCAACTTAAAATCTTAATTTGAAATTCGTCTTCATTTATTGACAATTATGATTAAATTTGCACACTTAAAATTTCGACAATGTACAGAAGTCACAATTGCGGCGAGCTCACGGCTGCCAACAACAATCAGGAAGTTACACTCGCAGGCTGGGTGCAGAAATCACGCGACAAAGGTTTTATGAACTGGGTCGATTTGCGCGACCGCTACGGCATCACGCAATTGGTTTTTGACGAAGGCCGTACGGATAAGGCCGTTTTTGAGTTGGCCAAAACCCTCGGGCGCGAATTCGTGATCCAGGCAAAAGGCACCGTGATTGGGCGCGAAGCCACAAACAAGAACATGGCTACGGGCGATATCGAAATTTTAGTGACCGAACTGACCATCCTGAACGCCGCTTTGACGCCGCCTTTCACGATTGAGGACGAAACCGACGGCGGCGAAGACATCCGCATGAAATACCGTTACCTCGACATCAGGAGAAATCCGGTGAAAAATGCGCTGCTGTTCCGCCATAAAGTGACGATGGAAATCAGGAAATACCTTTCGGATCTCGATTTTTGTGAAGTGGAGACACCTTATCTGATCAAATCGACCCCAGAAGGCGCAAGAGATTTCGTCGTGCCGTCAAGGATGAATGAAGGGCAGTTTTACGCATTGCCGCAATCGCC
>DATHGE010000041.1:0-7628 GCA_035317805.1 Flavobacterium sp.
AACTCGGGATCCTTTGGCAAACCGATACGATTACGCCCGCACAGGAACATTTTATCAGTTGTCTAATCCGGCAGAAACTCAGCATCAATACCGAAAAGGCGCAATTGTCGCAGGTTCAGAAAGACGATCGCGTTTTTGTGCTTTACCTGCCGTCGGAGGAAATTCACGAACTCGGGTTGATGTATGTGAATTACGAATTGATTGTGAATGGATGTAAAACGATTTACCTTGGCGCAAATGTCCCTGTTGAAAGCCTCCGGGATCTGTCCAGGCATTTCGAAAAGATTGTCTATATCACCTATCTTACGGTGCAGCCCGGAAGGAATTATGTGGATGGATACATCAAAACCATGGGCGAAAAGATCCTTGGCGGAAATTCTGAATTCTGGATTCTCGGCAGGCAAACCGAACACATCGACCAAAGCAATATCAATCAAAAAATAAAAATTTTCTTCTCGATCAGCGCTTTGGTTTCCCAACTGTAAATTTTTTCGGCAGGCACTCATTATTGTTTAATTTTTACATAAATTTGTTAAACAATATGAGAAAAAATATCAAAGTAATCGGTTCCGGTTTTTCTTCCCTTTCGGCGGCCTGCTACCTTGCAAAACAGGGCCATGAGGTAACTATTTATGAAAAGAATGCGACCGTTGGCGGACGCGCGAGGCAATTGAAAGAAAACGGATTTACATTTGATATCGGTCCGACTTGGTATTGGATGCCCGATATTTTCGAAAGGTTCTTCGCCGACTTCAATAAAAAACCTTCCGATTATTATGAATTACACAAACTTTCCCCGGCCTATACCGTCTATTTTGGGATCAACGAATTTGTAACCATTGCCGATAATCTTCCCGAAATCATCGAGACATTCGAAAGTATCGAAAAAGGCAGCGGAAAAAAACTCGGGGCGTTCATGGCCGAAGCCAAAAGCAATTATGACATTGCCATTAAAGATCTCGTTTACAATCCGGGCGTTTCGCCATTGGAATTGGTGACTTTGGAAACCGCAAGAAAAATCGCGCAGTTTATAAGTAATATCTCAAGAGATGTCCATCGGAAATTCAGCAACAAAAAACTCATCCAGATATTGGAATTTCCAGTATTATTCCTCGGAGCCAAACCTTCAGACACACCATCGTTTTACAGTTTTATGAATTACGCCGATTTTGGCCTCGGCACCTGGCATCCTAAAAACGGGATGTACAGCGTGGTCCTGGCAATCGAAAAACTGGCGTTGGAACTCGGCGTGAAAATTGAAACCGACAGCAATATCTCAAAAATAATTGTCCAAAATAAAAAAGCGACCGGATTGATTGTAAATGATAAAACCGTTGCCGCCGATATCATCTTAAGCGGTGCCGATTACCACCATACCGAAACACTCCTCGAAAAAAACCATCGCAGCTACTCCGAAAAGTATTGGGAAAGCCGGGTTTTTGCGCCTTCTGCCCTGCTGTTTTATGTTGGTTTTGACAAGAAAATTGAAGCCGTCAGTCATCATACATTGTTTTTTGATGTCGATTTTGACGCGCATGCAAAAGCGATTTACGACAATCCGGAATGGCCGAAAGAACCGTTATTTTATGCAAGCTTTCCATCCAAAACGGACAACGGTGCTGCACCAGAAGGCAGTGAAGCCGCCATTTTCCTGATTCCGCTGGCGCCCGGGATTGGCGATAATGAATTCCTTCGCAGCAAATACTTTGAAAAAATAATCACGCGTCTCGAGAAACTGACCCAACAAAACCTCAAAAATAATATTATATTTAAGCAATCCTTTGGCGTGAAGGATTTCGTAAATGATTACAATTCGTACAAAGGAAACGCATACGGAATGGCCAATACGCTGCTGCAGACACATTTCCTGCGGCCGAAAATCAAAAGTAAAAAAGTGCAGAACCTCTATTTCACGGGACAGCTTACCGTTCCCGGACCCGGAGTTCCGCCGGCGCTGATCTCAGGGAAACTGGCAGCCGGACTAATCGAAAAACACTTAGTATCATGAAACCCATTTTTGATAAAATCTCGTTTGAATGCAGCAGGAATGTGACGCGGTCCTACAGTACTTCCTTTTCTTATGCGGTCAGGATGCTCGCGCCTTCGATCCGGCAGGACATCTATAATATTTATGGTTTTGTCCGATTCGCCGACGAGATTGTGGACAGTTTCCAGGATTATGACAAGGCAGAATTATTTGCTTTTTTCGAGCACAATCTGGAACTCGCGCTCAAACATAAAATCAGCCTCAATCCGGTTTTGAATTCCTTCCAGCACACGGTCTCCAAATACAACATTCCAAACGACCTGATCGATTCGTTTATGAAAAGCATGAAAATGGACCTGACGAAAAACGTTTACAAATCGGCCGAAGAATACAACGAATATATTTTTGGGTCGGCCGATGTCGTTGGCCTGATGTGCCTCAAAGTTTTTGTAAAGGGCGACGACCAAAAGTACGCCGATTTGAAGATTTCGGCGATGCGATTGGGTTCCGGTTTTCAGAAAATCAATTTCCTGCGCGATCTGAAAGCCGATTTTGAAGGTTTAAGCCGCAGTTATTTTCCAAACACCGATTTGGACCATCTCAATGAAACCTCAAAATCGCAGATCATCCAGGAAATAGAAAGCGATTTGAAAATAGGCTTCGAAGGCATACAGAAACTGCCGCTTGAGGCAAAATTCGGCGTTTACACCGCTTATATCTATTACCGGAAATTGCTCGTGAAATTAAAAAAAACGCCTTCATCAGAAATAAGGAACACACGGATTCGCGTGCCGAATTACCAGAAATACGGGCTTTTCGCCAAATGCTATTTTACGTACAAATTCAACATTATCTGATGTCAATCTGGATTCATATATTGGTTTTCCTTGGTGTCTTTTTCTTTATGGAATTTATCGCCTGGTCCAATCACAAATACATCATGCATGGCTTTTTATGGCGCCTTCACGCCGATCATCATAAGAAAGACCACAATGGCTGGTTTGAGAAGAACGATTGGTTTTTTGTGATTTATGCTTCGGTAAGCATCAGTTTTTTCCTGTTGTGGCGCTATGATATTTTCCCACTTGGGCTTACGATCGGGGTTGCGATTTTCTGTTATGGGTGGACCTATTTTGTTGTACATGATATTTTTATCCACCAAAGGTTTAAGGTATTCAGAAATGCCGATAACCGCTACGCTCAGGCCGTAAGGCGCGCCCACAAAATGCACCACAAACATTTGGGAAAAGAAGGCGGCGAATGTTTCGGGATGCTGATCGTTCCGTTCAAATACTTTACAGACAAAAAAAAACCTTCCTGAAATCAGGAAGGCTCTTTTCAATTAACCTTATTTTTTAGTTTCGAACATTTCCTGTAATGGTTTGAGTTGTTCGAGATCGACTTTAGATTCTTTAAGCGCCGTCATCATAGTCATGATGCTCGTCGGGTTCATGTCTTTTCCCAGAATCCGGACGACGGCAAATCCGTTTTCCTTTTTGTTGGCAAAAAGCACAAATTCATCGATATGCTCATCTGTGCCAACGAAACTCACGGAAGCGCCTTCTTTACCAGAACCGAATTTCATCAGCTGTTGGTATTTTTCATCCTTGAGTATGGCGGTGACTTTAGCCCTTTCGGTTTCGAACTGTGCCGCATTCTTGTCATTGAGTTTGAAAGCCAGGATGTTGATCCGGTCAAACGATTTCAAAGCGGTTTGCTGTTCGGCAGAGAGTTTTGCATTGTCAATATTGAGTAGGCTTGGCGAAACATCGAGTGCGATAAAATCCTTGTTTTCGGTGTGCTCAACAAAATATTTCTGTAGCGATGGTCCGGAATTACAGCCTGTGAGCAGCAAACTGAATACAAAGCCGATGATTGAAATTCGTTTCATGACTGATGATTGATTTTGTTATTATTTTGGGCCTTTCGGACCTTTCGGGCCTTTGTTTCCTTTAGTCGCCTTTTTCAATTCGTCACCTCCCGGAAATCGCATCTTGTCGGTAAGCGTTGAAATCTCATTGAGGTCGAAGTTTCCGGTGAGCGACATCAAAACGGTATCATCTCCTTTCGCGCCTTCAATAAACATCAGCAATTCCCTTACTTGCGAATCTGTACTACCCGATTTCACAAGGATTTTAATATTCCTTCCACTTTCGTTGATGCGCATTAGCTCTTCGAGTCCGGCAGTTTTGATATAAGAAGCCGTTGTCGATTTCATCTCGTTTTCCACACGCGTACTTTTGGTGGTAAACACTTTAAGATTGTCTAATTTTTTGATCAGGCTCAGGTACTGTTGGGCTTCCTTATCAGAAGCGTCCATTTTTACCTTACTCATCAGGTCGAACATTTTCTTGTTGACAATGATCGAAGTCACGTCGTCCTGCCCGTCGAATTTATCGAACGCACCCTGAGCAAAAATCAGGATTGGCAGGAATGCAAATACTGTGGCAATTATTATCTTTTTCATTATTTCTGATTGTTATTTTTTAAAAATTAAGTTTTTTGAATCTTCGTATTCTTGGAGGTATTGAACGCTTTCAACGCCTGTATTCACATGGTCAGACAACATCGCCAATGCTTTTTGGGTTTCCCTGAAAGCGACTTCGGGATTGTCATAAGTTCCCAAATCCTGGCTTTGTTTGTTTCCATAATTGAAATAGGTGAAAGTGCCGACACCAAGCAGGACAACAACCGAAGCTGCTACAGATAACCACGCTACGATTCGTCTTTTAGATTGTAGTGGAATGTGTTGCTCAAACTGTTGTTCCTTTGCGATGGAGAAGTAACCGAACATCGGTTTATATTGCTCGTGAGGCGGAGCAACATTTGGCGAAGAAAAATAAGTCCTCAATTCATTTTCTTCTGCGATACTGGTTTCCCCTTCAAAGTATTTTTCTAATAATATTTCTATTTTATCCGATTCCATAGCGATGTGTTTTAGTCATAAATTCCCTTATCGTTTTCCTTGCCCTTGAAAGCGCCACGCGGATGGCCACTTCATTCATTTCTAATATTTTTGCGATTTCCTCGAATTCGTATTGCTCGATGTCGCGCATCTGTACAATCAGTCGTTGCTGCTCGGGCAATTGGTTGATTACTTTCTCAACCCAGTTCAGGCTGTCATTATCTTCCACTTTCTGCTGAAGGCTTGGCTCCCTGTCTGTAAAATAATTGTGGACGATCTTGAGGTTCGAAGCCCGTTTCGATTTCAGCTGGTCGAGGCAATAATTCTTGGTCATTGTCATCGCCAAAGCTTCAACACTGTTGTAAGCCGACAGACCTTCATTTTTAACCCACAGTTTCACCAAGACTTCCTGCGTCGCGTCTTCGGCTTCCTCAGTGCTTACGAGCAATCGCTTGGCCAGCCGAAAGAGCTTGTCTTTGAATGGCGACACGGTTTTCATAAACTCAGCCTGATTCATAATTGATTGTTTTGATTGATTGCTTTGTTGATTGTTTAGTCCAGACGATGCGTATTTATTTTTGTTACAAAGTCCGTTACATAAAACTAAAATAAGTAATTTTACGTTCATCAAAACAAAAAGGTTCTATGAGAAATGCCTGTAAATTTGCGCTTGCTTTAGTGTTGTCCGGTCTCCTGTTCCAAAGCTGCGAAAAAAACGACGACAATGAAGTGCCACAGAGCATCGAAGTCAATAATTTTATCTGGAAAGGACTCAACCAATATTATCTATGGCAGGCCGATGTTCCGGATTTATCCGATTACCGGTTTGGCGACCAGAATGACCTCAACAATTTCCTTTACGGATATTCCAATCCGAATGACTTGTTCCAGCATTTGTTGAACAAGCCCGCTTCGATGTTTCCCGAAGGTGAAGCGGTAGATCGCTTCAGCGTAATCTTCAGCGATTATAATGAACTCGAAGGCATCCTTTCCGGTACCACAAAAAACAACGGCGCCGATTTCGCTTTGTATTATAAGGACGATTCGCATACGGACATTATTGGCGTCGTGCGCTACATCCTTCCAAATTCCGACGCTTCCGCGAAAGACATCCAACGCGGCGACATCTTTACCGGAATCAACGGAAGCACGCTAAATGCCAGCAATTACCGCGACCTTTTGTCTCTCGACACGTATACGCTCAATTTCGCCGATTATAACAATGCCAATTTTACCCCGAACGGACAATCGGTTACGCTTACAAAAACAATCTTATCCGAAAACCCGGTTTACCTTAATACGGTCATCAATTCCGGCGCACATAAAATCGGCTACCTGATGTACAACGGTTTTTATCCGAATTATGAGGCGCAGCTCAATGATGCTTTCGGCCAACTCAAAGCACAGGGAATAACCGAACTGGTCCTGGATCTGCGCTACAATGGCGGCGGTTCGATTCAAACGGCGCAACGTCTGGCAAGCATGATTACCGGACAATTTAACGGGCAGGTTTTTGCCAAAGAGCAATGGAACGCCAAATTGGAAGCGTATTACGAAGAAACCAATCCCGGAACTTTATACAACCTGTTCTCGAATTCCATTAGCGATAATGTGCCGATCAATAGCCTGAATCTGAGTAAGGTTTATGTAATTACAACAACCGCAACGGCTTCTGCAAGCGAACTTGTCATTAACGGGCTTGAGCCTTACATCGATGTGGTGCAGATTGGCGACAAGACCGTCGGCAAAAATGTAGGTTCGGTGACACTTTACGATTCGCCTTCTTTCAGCAAAAGCGGCGCAAGCCAAAACCACCGTTACGCCATGCAGCCATTGGTTCTGAAAATCGTCAATAAAGTCGGATTTGGAGATTACACCAACGGATTGCAGCCCGACGAATTGCTCAAGGAAAGCCTGGCAAATCTTGGAATTTTAGGCGATGAAAACGAGCCTTTATTGGATGCCGCGATCACCAGAATCATCGGCGGCGGAAGGACAATGCCGCGAAATCCGGATAAGGAATTCAAAGCGATTAAGGACAATCGCACGATTAGTGTTCTCAGGAATGAGATGTATCTCGGGGAAATTCCGCAAGGTCTTTCCAATATCAAATAGAAAAATCCCGTCTCGTGTAAACAAGACGGGATTTTAATTTAAGAGGATTTGCTTTTAGAAATTGAAATAGAATCCGGCCGGAATTACGCCAACAGTATAACTGCTTTCCAATGTCCCGATTGCGCCGGTTTCACCTGCATTCGTATCGCCTTTGGTATACACGTATACTTTCCCGTTCGACATATAATCTACGGCATCGCCCACATAAATGCGGTTGTTTTTTACCGCAAAACTGTATACGCCATAAACGCCCTGTTCTGTTGTCGTGAAAGCAGGTGCCGCAGGCAATTCTCCTGAAGTCAACGCCATTTTGTAAATTCCGTCATCAACGGTATAATATAAATTATTGTCATTGATCACCAAATTCGCCGGATGCTGCGTTGCGGCAGCGAAAGCCATAGTACTACTAGTATTGTCGGCAAGGTTAATCCTTACGAGACTTCCTGCAGTTTCCACATCAGCAAAAGAAGGTTTTCCGCCACAGGAAACATACAACGTATTGTCTTTTATCTGCATTGCATTCGGAACATCGCCAACAGTTATGGTCGTACTTACCGCATTGGTTCCCGGGTCAATCACAGAAATTTTATTTCCATAACCGTAACCGCCGGTTTGCGCCAC
>DATHGE010000042.1:0-2309 GCA_035317805.1 Flavobacterium sp.
CACCAGACAGTTATTCCCTAAGGTCGTTTGTCCCGAAGCGATGGTTCCCCTGTTAATAGTAACGCATTCCCTGATGGTACAGTTGTCGCCGATAATCGCGAGCGAATCCTCGCCGCCGAATTTCAAATCCTGCGGAACGGCAGAAATGACCGCGCCCGGGAAAATATTACAGTTCTTTCCGATCCGCGCGCCTTCCATAATGGTTACATTCGAACCGATCCAGGTTCCGTCACCGATAATGACATTGTTGTGGATGGTTGTAAAAGGTTCAATGACAACATTTTTGGCAATCTTCGCGCCCGGATGGACATATGCTAATGGTTGATTCATAGATTTTGTTTAATCGTTTAATTGTTAAATCGATTAATCGAATATACGATTAACCAAATCAACAAAAAATTATTGTTTTTTTGCAATCTGGGCCATCAGTTCGGCTTCGGCAACGAGTTTCCCGTTGGCATAAGCGTGCGCCTGCATGTGGCAGATGCCGCGTCTGATTGGCGTGATCAGGTCACATTTGAATATTAAGGTATCGCCGGGCAATACTTTGTGCTTGAATTTTACGTTGTCGATTTTCATAAAGAAAGTCAGATAATTCTCCGGATCCGGAACAGTGCTCAATACTAAAATTCCGCCGGTTTGTGCCATCGCCTCTACAATCAAAACGCCCGGCATTACTGGTGCGTCTGGGAAATGCCCAACGAAAAACGGTTCGTTCATCGTCACATTCTTTAATCCAACCACATGCGTATCCGACAATTCGAAAATCTTATCTACCAATAAAAATGGCGGCCTGTGCGGCAACATCGACATGATTTTATGGATGTCCATTAACGGTTCCTGGTGCAGGTCATAAACAGGTACAAAATTGCGCTGTTCTATCTTGATGATTTTTGCCATCTTTTTTGCGAATTGCGTATTGACGTAATGTCCCGGTTTGTTGGCAATGATTTTCCCTTTAATGCGCGTTCCGATCAATGCCAGATCGCCAACGACGTCCAGTAATTTGTGACGCGCTGCCTCATTCGGGTAATGCAGCGTGAGGTTGTCCAGAATGCCGTTTGCTTTCACAGAGATCTTTTCTTTTCCGAAAGCGACCTTGAGGTTTTCCATCGTGCTCGGTGAGATATCCTTGTCGACATAAACGATCGCATTATTGAGATCGCCGCCTTTGATGAGTCCGTTTTCGAGCAAAGACTCCAATTCATGCAGGAAACTGAACGTTCTTGCATTCGAAATCTCAGTCTTGAAATCACCGATATTCTTCATCGTTGCGTTCTGTGTGCCGAGTACTTTCGTACCAAAATCAACCATCGCGGTCACCTGGTAATCGTCGCTTGGCATCACGAGAATCTCACTTCCCGTAGTCTCATCTGTATAAGAAATGACCTCTTTCACGACATAGTATTTCCTTTCGGCATCCTGTTCTACGATTCCGGCTTTTTCGATCGCTTCCACAAAATATTTGGAAGAACCATCCATGATCGGCGGTTCGGAAGCGTCGAGTTCGATAATGACATTATCGACATTACAGCCCACAAAAGCCGCCAAAACATGCTCGGAAGTCTGGATTTTGACGCCCAGTTTTTCGAGATTGGTTCCGCGTTGCGTATTTACCACATAATTGGCATCGGCCTCAATGACCGGCTGGCCTTCGAGATCAACCCTTACGAAAGTGTAGCCATTGTTTGCTGGCGCCGGTTTGAATGTCATTTTCACTTCCTTGCCGGTATGTAAACCGACACCGGTGAGCGAAATCTCATTCTTTATGGTCGTTTGTTTAACCATCGTTAATTATTTTTGTTTATTGTTTTCTTTAATTCATCGAGTTCATGGACAATTTTCGGGAGGTTCCTGAAATGCACATACGATTTGTTGAAATCGCCGTAGCCAAATGCCGGGCTTCCTTGTATAATCTCATCGTCCTTGATATTTTTCCCAATTCCGGATTGCGCCTGGATGCGTACATTGTTCCCGATAACCAGATGTCCGGCAATACCGACCTGTCCGCCAATCACGCAATGCTGCCCGATTTTAGTCGAACCCGCGACACCAGTCTGTGCCGCAATCACCGTATTTTCACCGATCTCTACATTGTGAGCGATCTGAATCTGGTTGTCGAGCTTCACTCCTTTTCGGATGAGCGTCGAACCCATAGTCGCGCGATCGATGGAAGTTCCGGCACCAATGTCTACATAATCTTCCAAAATCACATTTCCGATCTGCGGGACTTTATTATAGCTGCCTTCCTTGTTCGGTGCGAAACCAAAACCGTCGGCGCCGATTACGACACCTGAATGGATCACGCA
>DATHGE010000043.1:0-8158 GCA_035317805.1 Flavobacterium sp.
AAAATCACCGGAAGGAAAACCGCAGCGAGCGTTATCGAAATGGAAATCACGGCGAAGAAAATCTCGTTCGAGCCTTTGATGGCGGCTTCTATGGGCGACATGCCTTCCTCGACTTTCTTGAAGATGTTTTCGGTGACGACAATTCCGTCATCGACAACCAAACCGGTAGCAAGTACAATAGCGAGCAAAGTCAGTACGTTTACCGAAAATCCGAAAAGCCACATGATAAAAAAGGTAGCAATCAACGAAACCGGAATATCGATCAACGGACGGAACGCGATGGCCCAATCCCTGAAAAACAAGTAAATAATCAGGATAACGAGGATAATCGCGATGGCTAATGTTTCGGCGACTTCAACCACCGCTTTTTTTACGAAAGTGGTATTGTCTATCGCTATGTTGAGTTTAAAGCCTTTGGGCAAATCTTTCTGCAGCTGGGCATATTGCTTGTAAAACGCATCGGCAATATCGAGATAATTCGTTCCCGGCTGTGGAATAATTGCGAGTCCGACCATTACCTGTCCCGAATCGCTGAGTTTGGTCTCAAGATTTTCGGCTTCCAATGACGCATTCCCGACATCGCCCAGGGTGATCGTTTTTTCACCGTCGGTGCTCAGGATGATATTTTTGAATTGTTCCTCGGTAGACAAATTCCCGAGCGTTTTTACGGTGAGTTCTGTATTGGCGCCGGTTAATTTCCCCGAAGGCAATTCGACATTCTGTGCATTGAGCGCATTTCGGACATCAGAAACGGTCAGGCCGTAGGAAGCCATCCTTACCGGATCAAGCCACAACCGCATGGCGTATTTTCGCTGTCCGTAAATCTGCACACTGCTGACTCCGGCAATGGTCTGGAGGCGCTCGGCGATGACATTTTCGGCATAGTCTGAAAGTTCGAGCACATTCTTGGTATCGCTCTGGATCGTCATCGTAATGATCGGCTCCGAATCGGCGTCGGCCTTAGAAACCACAGGCGGCGCATCGATATCCTGCGGCAGGCTCCGCACCGCTTGGGAAACTTTATCGCGGACGTCATTTGCCGCTTCCTCCAGATTTTTATCAAGGTTGAATTCGATCGTAATGTTACTCGAACCCTGGTTGCTTGACGAGGTGATATTCCTGATGCCGTCGATCGAGTTGATGGCTTTTTCGAGCGGTTCGGTGATCTGCGATTCGATGATATCGGGATTCGCACCCGAATAGGTCGTCCTGACTGAAATCTGGGCCGGGTCGATCGACGGGAATTCGCGTACGCCAAGATAGGTATAGCCGATAATCCCGAAAAGGATGATCCCGAGATTCATTACAATCGTAAGTACAGGCCGTTTGATGCTTAAGGTGGATAAACTCATTTGAGATTTATGATTTTTTGGATTTCAGGTCCTTTCGAACCCAGGCCTAATTTTTCTGAATCGTTACTTTTACCGGACTGTCGTCCTTGAGCGACATCACGCCGCTGGTCAAAATCGTGTCGCCGACTTTCAATCCGGTAAGGACGAGGATGCTTTTTGCCGTTCGCGCGCCGGTTTCGACTATGATTTCTTTGGCTTTGCCGTTTTTGGCGACAAATATTTTCTTTCCGTTCTGGATTGGGATCAACGCTTCGGTAGGTACGAGCAGCGCATCATTGATTTTTTCCAGCGGAAGCGCCACATTGGCAAACGTTCCGGGAAGTAATTTCCCCTCGGGGTTTTGGGTTATGGCACGCATCTTTAAGGTTCGTGTCGTTACATCAACGCCGGGTTCGATGGCGTAAATCTTTGCGGTATATTTTTCCTTGGATTCGGAAGTCGAGAAAGTCAGCGTACTGTTGATTTTCATCTGGCCTGCGTATTTTTCAGGAATAGAGAAGGTGATTTTGAGTTGGCTGGTGTTGACAAGGTTTGCGATAACGGTCGTAGGCGTGACATAAGTGCCGGTTGAGATGTAACGCAATCCGATTTTCCCTGAGAATGGCGCGCGCACCGTAGTTTTTCCCAATTGCGCCTGAATCAGTTGTGTTTCCGCTTTCGCAGATTGGAAGTCGGCGCTCGCAATATCATATTCTTCCTGGCTGATGGCTTCTTTCTGGAGCAGTAACCTGGCGCGTCTTTCGTTTTCCGAAGCCAAGCCTTGTTTGGTTTTTACTTGTGCGAGTTGGGCGCGGAGTTCGATATCGTCCACTTTAAACAGCACCTGCCCTTTGGAAACGGAACTGCCTTCAGAAAAATTAATCTGTTCTACAATTCCCGAAACTTCGCTGCGGATTTCAATCTGTTCATTGGCTTCAAGCGAGCCGGAGAGTGCGAGATTGTCGGCGAAGACCTGCGACTTGAGGACTATTCCGGTAACTTTTGCCGGTTTCTTTTTGCCTTCTTTTTCTTTGGAATCACTTTTTTCGCTTTTGTTTTCTGAAACCCGGTAAGCAACCAGGGCACCGATTCCGACAATCAGTAAAGTGTAGACAATGTATTTTATTTTCATAGAAGTTTTGGTAAAGCGCTATCACAGCACGCCGGTTACATTGCCAGCAAAACTAATCGTTAAAAACCGAAAAGTTTTTAGCGTTAATTTTTATTTAACACGGGTATGTACAAATTTAACTAATGTAGTTCCAGATGTTTTTCTTTTTGGAAAGCTCCATGAAAACCATGCGCAGGATGGCATGTTCCGGTTTTTGCAGCGGCGCGTCGTCTTTCAGGATTTTGAGTGCATAATTCCTGGCGAGCATCAGGATGTCACGGTCGCGTACAATATCGGCGATCTGCAGGTTGAGCACGCCGCTTTGCTGGGTTCCCATGAGATCGCCGGGACCGCGCAGTTTCAGGTCGACTTCAGCGATTTCAAATCCGTCGTTCGTGCGCACCATCGTTTCCATCCGTGTTTTGCTGTCGTTGGAAAGTTTGGCGCCGGTCATCAGGATGCAATAGCTCTGTTCGGCACCACGGCCTACGCGTCCGCGCAATTGGTGCAGTTGCGACAGTCCGAAACGTTCCGCGCTTTCGATAATCATGACGGAAGCGTTCGGGATATTCACGCCGACTTCAATCACCGTCGTGGCGACCATTATTTGGGTCTTGCCTTTGGAAAACCGTTCCATTTCGGCATCCTTATCGGCGGGTTTCATTTTTCCGTGTACGATGGAAATGGCATATTGCGGCAGCGGAAAATCGCGCGAGATGCTTTCGTAGCCATCCATGAGGTCTTTGAAATCCATCTTTTCGGATTCCTGGATTAAGGGATAAACGATATAAATCTGGCGGCCTTTCGCAATTTCGTCCTTGATGAATTTCCACACTTTCAAACGGTTCGAATCGAATCGATGCACCGTCTGTATCGGTTTTCGCCCCGGCGGCAGTTCATCGATGACAGAAATATCCAGATCGCCATAAAGGCTCATTGCCAAAGTGCGCGGAATCGGCGTTGCGGTCATGACCAGGACGTGTGGCGGAATATCATTTTTCTTCCACAGTTTCGAGCGTTGCTCTACACCAAAACGATGCTGTTCGTCAATGACGGCGAGCCCCAGATTTTTAAACTGGACTTTGTCTTCGAGCAAGGCGTGCGTTCCGATAATGATATCGAGGCTGCCGTTTTCGAGCGCTTCGTGGATGATTTTTCGTTCGGCGGTTTTGGTCGAGCCGGTAAGTATTTTGATGCTGATGTTTAGGTCTTGCGCCAATTCCGTCAACCCTCTGAAATGCTGGTTGGCGAGAATTTCAGTCGGCGCCATCAGGCAGCTCTGGAAACCATTATCCAACGCCAGAAGCATGCTCATCAGCGCCACAATCGTTTTTCCCGAACCAACGTCGCCCTGCAATAAACGATTCATCTGTGCATTGCTGCCCATGTCGTTACGAATTTCCTTGAGCACTCTTTTCTGCGCGTTGGTCAGTTCGAACGGCAAATGGTTGTTGAAGAAATTATTGAAATTGGGGCCGACTTTATCAAACGGATGGCCTTTTATTTTGTGTTTTCGGATGAGGTTCTTGGTGATCAGTTGCAATTGGATGAAAAACAATTCCTCGAACTTCAAACGGAATTGCGCTTTCGCCAATGCATCGGCGCTTTTTGGAAAATGGATGTTGAACAGCGCGGCTTTTTTCGGGATCAGCTTCAACTCTTCAATCAGATAATTTGGAAACGTTTCTGTAAATCCGGCCTGTGTTTCCAAAAACAGCTGCTGCATCATCTTATTGATGACACGATTGGAAATCCCGCGGTTGGCAAGTGTTTCGGTCGACGGATACACCGGCTGAAGTGCCGTCCGCAGGCTGGATTCATGCGTAGCGAGCAATTCGATTTCCGGATGCGGCATACTGAAAGTGTTGTTGAAAGCGTTGCATTTTCCGAAAATCACAATCGGGACATTGAGCTGCAGGCTTTCGCGGATCCATTTATGGCCCTGGAACCAGACGAGCTCCATCTGGCCCGTTTCATCTGTAAAGGTTGCCACGAGGCGCTTGCCGCGTTTCTGTTCGACGGTTTTGATGTTGATGATTTTGCCGACTAATTGTACTTCGGCAGCGTTGTTCTGCAGTTCATTAATTTTATAATAACGCGTGCGGTCGATGTAGCGGTTCGGGTAAAAATTAATCAGGTCCTCATATTTATGGATGCCCAGTTCCTTGCGCAAAAGCGCGCCGCGGTTGGGGCCGACGCCTTTGAGGTATTCGATTGGGGTTTGGAGGAGATTGTTCGTCATTTGTTGTTCAGCGCTGGTCGTTCAACATTGGCGAAGATAGTTTTTAATTGGAAATCAGGAAATAGAAAATCTGTAAAAAAAATATTCAAAATCTCTTAAACTTCCCTTAAAACTCCCCAAATTCTCTTACCTTTCAATAACTTTACAATACCCAAAAAAGTGCCACATGAAGTTATTGCCTTTACTCTTATTATTGCTTTCCCAAAATATATTTTCCCAAATCCGGCCCGTTGATTTCAAAACCATCAACGCAGCCATCGAAATCAATCCCGTCAAGCGCAATGTTGTCGGCCAGTGCACGTACATTTTCGAGGTCAGCGACAAAAAGATCGATACAATCAGGATTGATGCTGTCAAAATGGAATTCACCGAAGTGAAAATCAATGGTTTCAAAGTCAAATTCGCCAATAATAAAAAGCAATTGCTGCTGTATGAGGGATTCCGAAAAGGCGAAAACACGCTCACTTTCAATTACGAAGCTTTTCCCGTGCAGACGATGTATTTTGTGAACTGGGATTTCCCGAAAGAAGATTTCAAGCCCGAAGATATTCCGGGCCAAATCTGGACACAAGGCCAGGGAAAGTACACCAGTTATTGGCTTCCGAGTTTTGAAGATGTGAATGAGAAGGCGGTTTTTAACCTCGACGTCACTTTTGAAAAAAGCTTTGAAGTGGTTTCAAATGGAACGTTGCTGACCAAAATTCCGAACGGCGACAATCTTACGTGGCAATATCGCATGAAACAGCCGATGAGCAGTTATCTCGTGATGCTCGCCATCGGGCATTTCGAAAAAAAGCAGACCAATGCGACTTCGGGAATTCCGCTCTATTACTATTATGAGAATGAGGACAAGAACCGCTATGAACCGACCTACCGCTATAGCCGCACCATTTTTGATTTCTTCGAAAAGGAAATCGGCGTCGCCTATCCGTGGGAAGTTTACCGACAGATTCCGGTTCGCGATTTCCTCTATGCGGGAATGGAAAACACTTCGGCGACGATTTTCTCACGCGATTTTGTCGTAGACAGTATCGGCTACAATGACCGCAATTATATCAACGTGAATGCCCATGAGCTCGCCCACCAATGGTTTGGCGATATGGTCACGGCACAATCGGGGAAAGACCATTGGCTGCAGGAAGGTTTTGCAACTTATTATGCCTTGCTTGCCGAGAGAGAAGTTTTCGGCGATGATTATTTCTACAACAAATTATTCAATACGGCGCAGCAATTAAGAGAAGCTTCCAAGACCGATTCGATTCCGGTGCTGAACGAAAAGGCGAGTTCGCTCAGTTTTTACCAGAAAGGTGCGTGGGCTTTGCATGTCATCCGCGAAAGCATCGGCAGGGAAAAGTTCAACCTTGCGGTGAAAAATTACCTCGAAAAATACGCTTTCCAAAACGTGACGACCGACGATTTCCTGAATGAGGTGGCAAACGTTTCCAAATTCGACACCAAAGCTTTCAAAAAACAATGGCTCGAAGGCATCAAATTTCCCATCGCCGAAGCCGAAGAACTGCTACAGAAAAGCGACCTGATCAAATCCTATGTCGAACTGCGCGACCATCCGCTGGCGATTGAAACGCACAAGGCCGAACTGCTCAAAATAATGAAAAGCGACGCCTATTACCCAATCAAGGAATTGATACTATACCAGATTGTAGCGAAGCCGTTTGCAGTGAAACAGCCGATTTTGTCTGCGGCGCTAAAGACCAATGATTTGCATGTTCGGCAGGCTGTGGCTTCGACGGTGGAAACCATTCCGGAGAGTTTCCGGAAGGAATATGAGACTTTGCTCAACGATAAATCTTATGAAACGCAGGAAATCGCGTTGTTCAACCTATGGAAAATATTCCCCGAACACCGCAAAAGATACATCGAATTGTCAAAATACTGGATCGGTTTCCAGGATAAAAACCTCAAACTGCTGTACCTTTCATTGGCTTATGTCACGACCGAAGACAAGGCGGAAAGGTTTGGGATTTACCAGGAATTGCTCACGTATACCGGAACCAATTATGATTCCGGATTGCAGCAGAACGCGCTCGAGAAATTGCTGAGCCTCGACCTCAAAACCGAGGATGTGCTGCGCAGCCTGGCTTACGGAACGGGAAACCATCGCTGGCAGTTCGTCAAATTTTCAAAAGACAACATCCGGAAATTACTGAAAGAAAAAAAATACAGGGATATCTTTATCAAAATCCGCCCGACGCTTCCGATTCGCGAAAAAACGCAATTGCAGCGGCTGTTGGAAGAATAAAACCAAACGACAAATATGAGAGCATTAGTGATTTCGGGCGGCGGAAGCAAAGGCGCGTTTGCCGGCGGTGTGGCGCAGTACCTGATTCAGGAGCACAAATACCAATACGACCTGCTGCTGGGGACTTCCACGGGCAGCCTGCTGATTCCGCATCTCGCATTGGGGAAAGTCGACAAGATCTACGGCATCTACACCGACGTGAATATGGAGAAGATTTTCAACGTAAACCCTTTTGTCGTCAAGAACAGGAACGGCATCGATATCGTAACGATCAATCACTTCAATGTCATCAAGCAGTTCTTCAAGAAGCGGCGTACCTTTGGCGAAAGCAAGCGGCTGCGGAAATACATCCGGGAAAGCTTTACGTTGTCGGAATTCAACCAACTCAAGGGTTCGCAATGCAATGTTGTGGTGACGGTGACCAATATTTCGAGGAACGACGTCGAATACAAATGCATCCGCGATTTCGAGTATGAGGAATTCTGCGACTGGATCTGGATTTCCTGCAACTATGTCCCATTTATGAGCCTGGTTACCAGAAACGAATGCGAATATGGCGACGGCGGTTTTTCAAGTCTGGTGCCGATTCGCGAAGCCATCAACCGCGGCGCCACAGAAATCGACGTGGTTATCCTCGAAGCGGAAACTTTAAATACGCCTAAAGTGATCGGGAAAAACCCATTTTCGCTGATGGTGGATTTGTTCGGGACGCTGCTTGACCAGGTGGAAAAGCACGATATCACAATTGGGAAATTATCGGCGAGGAATAAAAACGTCAAGCTGAATCTTTATTATACGCCGACATCGCTTACGACGAACGCACTCATTTTCAATAAGGAAAAAATGAAACAATGGTGGCACGAAGGCTATGAGTATGCGCAGAATAAGAGCGAGATTATGAGCGAGAATAAATAAACGGCCAGTTTTTCGAAAGCTGAAACCGGGAGCAGATTAATTATTGATTATGAATGTGGTTTGCAGAATAATGTTTAATTTAGGCCACTACTATTAAACAGCTCACACATGAAAAAATCTTTACTTCTTTTGGCTTTGTGCCTGTTCCAGTTTTCCGGATTTAAGGCCAGCGCACAGGTTTCGGTCACCGTTTTTGAAGACCTTTTGTTTTATGACGGTTACGCCGGCGTCGTAGATCTTCCGGTTCCGGATGGCGTCATCCGGCACCGAAATGACCTGTATGCGAAGAAACTCACTTC
>DATHGE010000044.1:0-2900 GCA_035317805.1 Flavobacterium sp.
CCCCGAAACCTACGTGCACCGCATCGGAAGGACCGGCCGTGCCGGAAACGGCGGTATCGCAATCTCTTTCTGCAGCAAGGACGAACATCCGTATTGGAAAGACATCCAAAAACTCATTAAAGTTGATGTGGAAACGGTGACCGACCATCCTTACCCATGGCATGCAGGAAGCCCGGAAGCGGTGGAAACTCCAAAGCAAAATAATTCCAATCGAAGCGGCGGCGCACACAAGTCGCGAAAATCTGCAGGATCGATTCAAAATAAGAAACGCTGGTATTAATGACCGGCGTTTTGCCTTTTTATAATCTGGCTGTTGATGATCTGGAACAATTTTACGGGTTCGAACGGCTTGATGATAATATCGTTCATTCCGGATGAAATCGCCTCTTCGGTAATCTCTTCCTTATCGAAAGCAGTCAGCGCGACGATTGGCGTCGTAATGCCTTTTGCCCTGATCCTTCTCGTCGTCTCAAAGCCATTGATAATCGGCATGTTGATGTCCATCAGGATAATATCGTAGGTTTCCGTGTCGAGAATCCTGATCGCCTCAAACCCGTCTTCAACAATATCGCATTTGAAATTGTTCTTTTCGATGATTTTCCTGGTGACCATCTGGTTAATCTTGTTGTCTTCCACAACAAGTACTTTGAGAATCTGGCTTGAGGTCAGGTCGACCTCAATATTATTGATGATCTGCCATGTTTTCACAGGGTCAGATTCGAACGCGATTGTAAACGTAAAGGTCGTTCCGTGGTTGAGTTTGCTTTCGAGATAAATCTGGCTCTGGAACAATTCGATAAGCCTTTTTACAATCGACAAACCAAGCCCGGTTCCCTGATAATCATCGTCTCTTCTGCCAATCTGGACAAACTTGTCGAAAATCTTGAGTTGGTCTTCCTTGGCAATGCCGATACCGTTATCGATTATCTTGAATTCGATATAATGCTTCTTGCCCAAAACTTTGACCTGCTCGGCAGAAACCGTGACATCGCCTTTTTTGGTAAACTTGAGCGCGTTGCTCATCAGGTTCATCATGATCTGTGAAAAGCGCAGCTTATCGCCGATGAGGAATTCCGGGATGTTTTCATCAACCGCTATGACAATGTCATTCTCGTTTTTGTTGGCGATGAATTGCAGTGAGCTCTTAATCGTATTGATTTCGTCGGCTACATTAAATGTAAGTGTCTCGAGCACGATGCGCTTCTCCTCAATCTTATTGATCTGCAGGATGTCGTTAACGAGTGACAACAGATAGCGCGCGGAAAATTTCAGGGAATTCAGGTGCGGACTGTCGGCCAGTTCCTTGTGCTCGTCCAAAATCATATTCGTAATCCCGACCACGCCATACAATGGCGTCCGCAACTCGTGGCTGATCGTAGAAACGAATTGTGTCTTGAGCAGCGATGCTTCCTCGGCCTTTTGGTTGGCCAGGGTCAGTCCTTCGTTGGCCAGGGTCAATTCGGCATTCGCCTTTTTCCTGAAAATATTGTTCTTGTACAGCGTATACATCAGCAACAGCAAAACAATCAAAGCGATAAGGAACAATATCACGATGATTTGGGATTTCTTTAGGCTCAGCGACTGGGCCTCTTTTTCGGTTTCGATCTTGTCGATTTCGCGCTTGTATTCGTCGAGCTGCAGGTTGATCCCGGTCAGTTCCGCTTTCTTGAGTTTGTCCTGGTCGTAAAGCTTTGTCTCCAATTTATAATGCAGGTCCAGGTATTGATAGGCCTTCTTATAGTCGCCGTTTTGAAGCAGGAATTTGGAGTATTCGAAGTAACTCGATGACAGGTCGAACTTTTCTTTTCCGGCAATGCCTAATTTTATAGCCTTTGCAAAGTAAGCCTCAGCCTTTGCCTTATCGCCTTTGTGCCCACAATATTTTCCATTGAGCATATTGAGCGCGACGATTGTCGTCTCATCGCCAAACTTCACGTGGTATTTGTTGATGAACTCCAGATAAGGATAGCCTTCTTCATATTGGCCGATGTCGAAATAGCCCCAGGCGATGTTGAGTTTGGTGAATAATATCTGCGCCGTGTCTTTTAACTTTTCGCTGTAGTATAATGATCTTTTATAGTATTCGATCCCTTTTTCATACTGCTTTTTCTCGAAGAAATACATGTTCCCGAGATTGTTGTTGAGCCAGCCTTTAATCGAATCATTGTCGGTTTTATTGGCATAATCCAGCCCTTTGTTGTAGAAAGAAATGGCTTTGTCGTATTCGGAAAGCTCATCATAATTTCCGGCTATCGTATTGTAGGATGTGGCAATCAGGTAGTTGTCTTTAATGGCCGTTGCATAATGGAGTGTAAGTCGCGAAATCTCCAGTGATTTCTCAAAATGCGCAGTCCGCAGGTCTTTCGTGGCCTGCTCGGTAAGCTTTGCGATTTCCTTTTGGGATGGGATATCCGGCTGGCCGAAACCAGAAAAGACACAAAAAATAGCAAAAGATAGTACGGCAATAATCCTAATTCGGGGCATAGTGATATTGTTGACCGTCCAAATATAATTGAATTAATTAAAAGAAATCCCGACTCTCGCCGGGATTTTTGTTAAATATTTAATTTCGTATTAATTTTCTGTATTTAATCCGTTTGGGTGTCAGGTCGCCACCAAGGCGTTTTTTCTTATTCTCCTCATAATCAGAGAAGCTGCCTTCAAAGAAATAAACCTCCGAGTTTCCTTCGAAAGCAAGAATATGGGTACAAATTCTGTCAAGGAACCATCTGTCGTGCGAAATCACTACCGCACAACCTGCGAAGTTTTCGAGGCCTTCTTCCAAAGCACGGAGCGTATTGATGTCCAAATCATTCGTCGGTTCATCTAATAACAATACGTTGCCTTCTTCTTTGAGTGTCATTGCGAGATGCAGTCGGTTCCTTTCCCCGCCCGAAAGC
>DATHGE010000045.1:0-10958 GCA_035317805.1 Flavobacterium sp.
GCCCACAATCCCGAAGCGCTTGCGAATCTTGACTCCGATGTTGAGGAACTCGAAAATATTTCGGGAATCGGGGAACGTTTTGAAATAAAAAATCTTCCGATCAATACCAAAAACTCCGAATTCGGTGCAGTGATCAATGGCAGCAATCTCGTTTTTTCGGGCGTGAAGAGAAATCCCGGCATCGTTAAAAAAGTGTACAAATGGAATGACGAATTGTATTTGGATCTCGTGTCGATTCCGCTCGCAAATCTTCAGGCGGGCGATTCTGTCGCGACCGATTTTTCAGCCGAAATCAATACGGCGATGCATGAAGGCAATGCGGTTTTTACGAAAGACGGAAAGACGATGTATTTTACGAGGAACAATTCCAAGAATGGAAAAAAGGTCCGCAACCAGCAAAAAATCTCCAACCTCAAGTTGTACAAAGCGGAATTCGTTGACAATAAATGGTCGAATATTATAGCGCTTCCGTTCAATTCCGATGACTATTCTACAGAACATCCGGCGTTGAGCAATGATGAAAAAGTGTTGTATTTCGCTTCGGATATGCCGGGTTCTTTGGGTTCGTTTGACATTTATTCGGTCAACATCAATGACGGATTGTTTGAGACGCCGAAGAATTTGGGCGATGTGATTAACACGACGAAAAAGGAGCAGTTCCCGTTCGTTTCCAAAGACAACAAATTGTATTTTTCTTCGAACGGGCATTTCGGATATGGTTCGCTTGATGTTTTTGTTTCGGAAATCAAGGGCGATTCGTTTACCAAAGCGCTCAATGTCGGGCTTCCGGTGAATTCGGGTTATGACGATTTTTCGTTTACGATCGATCCGGACAGCAAAGAAGGCTATTTTGCTTCCAACAGGCCTGACGGAAAAGGCAGCGACGACATTTACCAACTCAAAGAAACCAAGCCGCTGATTATCGAAAGCTGCAAGCAATTCATTGCCGGGATTATTACCGATGTGGACACCAAACTGCCATTGGAAAAAGCGTTGGTGGTTTTGCAGGATGGCGATAAAAAAGAAATCGGAAGCGTAACGACAACGGCTGACGGATCTTTCAAATTTATCGTTGGCTGCAGCCAGAATTATATGGTTTTGGCATCGAAGGAATTGTATTCTAAAAATTCCAAATCGGTGCAGGTTTTTAAGGAACGCAATAAGATAAACGATGCGTCGATGGCATTGAAATCGGATTCGGAAACCAAAAAGGAACTAGAAGCCAGCCAGAAAAAAGAAAAAGAGCAAAAGGAAATCGCGAGGAAAGAAAAGGAAAAAGAAATCCTTTCGAAGGAAAAAGACGTCGTAAAAGACAAAGACAGATTGGTCATCAAAACCGACCCGATTTATTTCGATTATGATTTGTGGTACATCCGCAAGGAATCGAAACCGATCCTGAACCGCGTGATTGCGCTCATGAACAAATATCCGGGAATGGTGGTCGAAATCGGCTCGCATACGGATGTCCGTGGAAACAATGCCTACAACCTCGAGCTTTCATCGAAACGCGCGACTTCGACAAGGGAATATTTCATCGAAAATGGCATTCCGGCAAACCGGATTTCTGCCAAAGGTTACGGAGAAACAGTGAACATCATAAAATGTGTGCCCGAGGATTCCTGCAGCGAAGAGCAGCACGAGCTCAACCGGCGCAGCGAGTTTGTGATTAAGGATCTTTAAATAAAAAAACCACTCCGATTAAGAGTGGTTTTTTATTATTGGAAAAATGAATTTTACATTTTCTGTATTTTGAAATTGGCTTCCTTATCGTCAAATTTAAGTTTGAAGAAATAGGTTCCTGAAGCAAACGAAGACAAATCCACTTTTGCATTGAGGTCGTTGATTTTTCCCTGATACAATAATTGTCCGGTGACATTGAAAACCGTCACTTCCGTAATTTGCGTTTTGGAATTGATTGTAACCTGCCCGTTTGTAGGATTTGGATAGTAGGTAAAATCAATATTAGGAACAAATTCATCGGTTGCCAAAGTGCTCAGGCAGGCAACATTTGCCACATAACCCGAAGTAGTCACGCCGCTATCAGAAAAGAATTTAATCGTAAGCGAACCGTCAATAGCTGTAGAGGTGAATGGTCCCGGAATCGTCTCATTGCTGGTAAATCCGCCGTTGCTTAAATCGGTTGCAGATGTAGAGTTTCCGTCATATACATACAGATAATCGTAATCCGTTTCAAGATCGAAATGTGTGAAAGTCATCTGGATTTTCTTGTTTGGAAGATTCGGAATGATGGTGCGCACATAGCTTTCCGAGTCGGTATAATCGTTATTGACGCCGCCCGTATCGGTAATCTGGAAGCCGTTACACCAGGAAGCATCGGTCACAAACATATACTGCTCATTTGGTCCGGTAAGTTCGTTTCCGCAATTCGGACGCACCCAAACCTTGTAGAAAGTATTTGGCAATAATCCTCCCGTGGTGAATGTTGGCGTTACAGTTGTATTCCATGTAGGTGAATTGTTGGTAAACGGCGTCACCGCCACTTGCCAGTTTGTGGCATTCCCAAGCTCTGTCCAGGTTACCGTTACCGAAGTTCCCGTTACTGTTGCTGCGATATTCGCCACCGCGTTGATACAGGTATTTACGCAATCAGTGCTCAGACAAGTCCCGCTATTGACGGCATCAAGGATCGCCGCTTTTGGCTGTGGCCCGAAACCGTTGTTGAAATTGATCCCGACACCGGAAATCAAATGGCAATAACTCATCATGGTTCCTTTTACTGAGTTGGACGGAATCGGACCTTGTGCGCAGGCACTTTCACTAGGTTCAAAATAACCCGCCTGTTGTCCGCAGCCGTCAATCGCTGTGTTGTTGCCGTTCCAGTAACAGCCGTGTGTGTGGCGTGAACCGAGCAAATGCCCGAACTCATGCGTAATCACGTTAATCGTCCAGGAATATACCGGAACCGTATTGAAATCGAAATAGACATCCGAATAACTGAAATTGTTCCCTGAGCAAAGTCCGTCAATCGTAGTCGCCACGCCGCCCAAACCGCCATCGTCGATTCCGAGCAATTGTCCAATATCGCCATCAAAAGCCGGGCGCACTTCGTTGAATTGCTGTAAATATCCGAATGACGAATCCCATCCTGCCGCTTCATACGGATCATTTCCGGTCCAGATGAAAGTCGATTTTAACGAAACCGTAATGCCGTCGTTGGTGTAAAGCGTCTGCATGTTGTTGAAAACAGAAGTCAACCAATCCGTTGTTTCGGAAACGCTGCTGTTGTTTTCCTGATAAAGATCGTGGTCGATTTCCAGATATATGGTCACGCATCTTTCGCTTGTCACGCCCAAAATCCTGTTGGCCGGAGTTGGCGCTAAAGTTTCGATGTCTTTGGTATGGCAGTCGAAAGTATTCCTGACTTTCATATCCGAATCCGAATAGATGATGTAATCAGAAACATTGTTGGCCTTGTGAAGTTTCCCAACCACCAGATTATTGAGAAGATCGCTTGAGATCACCGCGTTGAGTTCGCCCTTGAAAAAGTTAAATGATGCAACCGAATTCGGGTCACCTTTCACGATGCCGCGGTAATACAACCCCGGTTCATAGTTGACCGATTTCGCCTGGTCAGTATCTACATGAAAGCCTTCCGAAAACGGATTTACTTTGTAGAGCTGCACCAAAATAGTTTCCCCGTTATACGGAACGGCCACTTCGATATTTTCATATCTAGCCGCCATCAGGTCGGTCAGATCGGCAGTTTTTAATTTTGCGAAAGTGGCTTTTTCGACCACTGTACGCGTGTCGCTGTTGGCAATCCCTTCAGAAGCGGAAAGCACGGAAACACTTTTAAAAGTAACGTTCTGTGACAGCAATTGGGCCACTTTTTTTGCCACGCCTTTTTGGGCAAAGACGCCCAGGGCTGCAAATAACATAATGATTGTAATAATTTTCTTCATATTCTTTAATTTATCGGCAATTTTTTTCAAATGTAAACATTATTTCATTCCTGTAAACGGATAAGTGTTAAACTGCATCTTCAGAAATAAAAAAAAGCATCCGTTAAATGGTCTATAATGAACTGGTTGCCTTTTTTGTGGATGGAGATAATGTCGAAGCGCACTTCCACGTCAAGGTCGTTTTGGATTACGAATTCATTTACGGCTTTCACGAGCAGCTGGATCTTTTTGGGTTTGACGAAATCCTGAGGCAACCCGAAATCAATTGACGAACGGGTTTTGACTTCCACAACCGCAAGGACATTGTCTTTTTGGGCGATGATGTCGATTTCGGCCTTTTGGAAAACCCAGTTGGTTTCAAGGATTTCATAGCCGTCCTTCCGTAGGAATTTCACAGCGAGTTCTTCTCCGAGTTTGCCGAGTTCGTTGTGTTCTGCCATGCTTTAAACTTCAAAATTCAACATTCATTGTTCGTTAATCAACATTCAAAGTGCGAAAAAGATTCATGGTTGCAAACTATTCGAATTTAATTACCGATTCTTTATCATTCACGTCAATCGAAACCGTCTTTCCGAGAATCAAAGCACGGTTGTCCTTGATATGTCCGGCGGGGAAATTATAAATGATTGGAAAACTATAATCCTTCAACACATCCTGGATAATCTGCAGCGCGTCTTTTCCCCATGGGATGTCGTTGTCGTTCATTTCGGTCATCGCGCCGACGACCACTGCTTTTACGCCGTCGAAATAGCCGTTGCGCTTGAGGTTCATCATCATGCGGTCGATGTGGTACAGGTATTCGTCGAGGTCTTCGATAAACAGGATCTTGCCTTTGTAATCGATGGCCGATTTGGAGCCGAGGATGCTGTATAAAACCGACAGGTTTCCGCCGACGATTTCGCCTTTGGCCTTGCCGTTCCTGTTGTATTCGTGATGCGGAATGTGGTATTCGAGCTTTTCACCGAACAGCGATTTCCTTAAAGTTTCAATGGCTTCGGGGCTTGCGGTTTTTGCGCTTACGGCGACAATCGAATGCAGCGTTTCGATTCCCATATTGTTGATGTGGCTGTGCAAAACCGTCATGTCGCTGAAACCGACGATCCATTTTGGTTTCTTTTTGAAGTTGGCAAAATCGATGCGGTCGACAATCCGAACCGTTCCGTAGCCGCCTTTTGCCGCCCAGATCGCCTTGATTTTCGGGTTGTCGAGCATTTCCTGGAAATCGGTCGCGCGCTGCCAATCGGGTCCGGCGAGCTGGTGGTCTTCCTTGCCGATGGTTTTGCCGATGACAACGTTGAGTCCCCAGCCTTCGAGGAGTTGGATCGCAGGCTGCAAATTCACTAAATCTATTTTGCGGGCGGTGGCGACGATGGCTACGGTATCGCCTTTTTGTAAAAATTCGGGTGTGATCATTTTTCGTTGTGCTTGTGAGGTTTGGAATGTGAAAAGTCCGAAGAATAGGAAAAGGAAGATTGTTGGATTTTTCATTGGACTGTATTGCTTAGGACAAATATAAATAAATTCCGGTGTCATTGCGAGCGCAGTGAAGCAATCTCATTCTTATCTTCAGGAGCTATTTCCTGCTGTCCGCTCTATCTTTTGCCCTGCGGGACAAAAGGATGCCGCTTCCATCAGGGCTAGGCATTGGTCCCTGAAATACTTTCGGTTTGCATCAAAAGATTGCTTCATCGTTCCTGTCATTGCGAGTGCAGCGAAGCAACCACAATGACAATTAACAAATCCATAAAAATCCCAATTCTATTGCTTATTTTTGCAGTCAATTTATTTGATTTATGGGACAAAATCCAAAAAGATATACGATTACGGCGGCATTGCCCTATACGAACGGACCGATTCACATCGGGCATTTGGCGGGCGTTTACGTGCCTTCTGATATTTATTCCAGATATCTGCGGTTGCAGGGACGCGACGTGGCGTTTATCTGCGGCAGCGATGAGCACGGCGTGGCGATTTCTATGAAAGCCAAAAAGGAAGGCATCACGCCACAGGAAGTGATCGACAAATATGACGCGATTATCCGCAAATCGTTTGTGGATTTTGGGATTTCGTTCGACAATTATTCGCGGACTTCTTCCAAAATACACCACGACACGGCTTCGGAATTTTTCAGGAAACTGTATGACGAAGGCAAATTTATCGAGGAAACGACCGAGCAATTGTATGATGCAGAAGCAGAGCAATTTCTTGCCGACCGCTTTGTGGTTGGGACTTGCCCGCGTTGTGGCAACGAAGAAGCTTACGGCGACCAATGCGAAAGATGCGGCTCGACATTGAATGCAACCGATCTGATCAATCCGAAATCGACGATTACCGGCTCTGTTCCTGTTTTAAAACTGACGAAACACTGGTTTTTGCCGCTCGATCAATACGATGCTTTTTTACGCGAATGGATTCTCGTTGGCCATAAAAACGACTGGAAACCGAACGTTTACGGCCAGGTAAAATCATGGCTCGATGAAGCCGGCGGACTCAAACCAAGGGCTGTGACACGCGACCTTGACTGGGGAATTGATGTTCCTGTTGAAGGTGCGACCGGAAAAAAATTATATGTGTGGTTTGATGCACCGATCGGTTATATTTCCTCTACAAAAGAATGGGCGACGCGTGAAGGCAAGGATTGGGAATTGTATTGGAAAAACGAAGATACAAAGCTTGTGCATTTTATAGGGAAAGACAACATTGTCTTCCATTGCGTCATTTTCCCGGCGATGCTCAAGGCAGAAGGCAGTTATATTTTGCCTGAGAATGTTCCGGCGAATGAATTCCTGAATCTGGAAGGAAACAAACTGTCGACCTCCAAAAACTGGGCGGTCTGGCTGCACGAATATTTAGCCGATTTCCCGGGCAAGCAGGATGTTTTGCGTTATGCGCTGACATCGAACGCGCCGGAAACCAAGGATAATGATTTTACCTGGAAGGATTTCCAGGCAAGAAATAATAACGAATTGGTGGCGGTTTTCGGAAATTTCATCAATCGCGTGGTGGTTTTGACGAATAAATATTATGACGGGATTGTTCCCGAGCCGAATGATTATCTTGAAATTGACGAGCAGACATTGGCAGAAATGCGCGCCTATCCTGCCGTGATTTCGAGTTCGATTGAGCGTTATCGTTTCCGCGAAGCCTTGATGGAATTGATGAATGTGGCGCGACTCGGAAACAAATACCTGGCCGATGAAGAACCATGGAAATTGTACAAAGACAATCCGGAACGCGTGAAAACGCAGCTATTTGTGGCTTTGCAGATTGCTACGGCGCTGGCAGTTTTGGCGGAACCTTTTTTACCTTTTACGGCAACGAAATTGAAAAAAATGCTGAGCATCCATCCAAGTCCGGCTGATGTCAACGATTGGGATGAAGTTGCGAAAGACCAATATATTTTATCTCCGGGAACGAAACTTGGCGAAGCCGAATTGCTGTTCGCGAAAATCGAAGACGAGGAAATACAGAAACAGATTGACAAGCTCGAAGCGACCAAAACCGCCAATAAAGCAGAAAATAAAAAAATGGAGCCACAGAAAGAAGCCATCCAATATGAAGATTTCGCCAAAATGGATTTGCGTGTCGGTACGATTATCGAAGCCCAGAAAATGCCTAAAGCGAATAAACTCTTGGTGTTGAAAATCGACACCGGAATTGACATTCGGACTATTGTTTCGGGAATCGCAGAAAGCTTTTCGCCTGAAGAAATTGTCGGGAAAAAAGTGACGGTTCTGGTCAACTTGGCTCCGAGAAATCTTCGCGGTGTTGAAAGCCAGGGCATGATTCTGATGACAAATAATGCAGCGGGAAAGTTGGTTTTTGTAAATCCTGATGCGGAAGTGGGAAATGGGGAAACTATTAATTAAAAATAAGCCATAAATTACACGAATTTAGCACGAATTGATTTGTGGAAATTCGGGTAATTCGTGGCGAAAAAATATCATGGACATCAAAGTAATCGCCTTCGACGCCGACGACACGCTCTGGATCAACGAGCCTTATTTCCAGGAAACGGAAGAGAAATTCTGTGAATTGCTCGCGCCTTATCTGTCGCGACACACTTTATCCCAGGAATTGTTCAAGACCGAAATCGCCAACCTGAAGCTCTACGGTTACGGCATCAAAGGCTATATCCTTTCGATGATCGAGGCGGCATTGCAGATCTCGGACCATACGATCAGCAATGAAGTCGTTGCGAAAATTATCCAATATGGCAAAGAACTGCTGGAACGTCCGATCGAATTGCTCGACGGCGTGGAAAATACGCTTGAAACTTTACAGCAAAACTACAAGCTCGTTGTAGCCACCAAAGGCGATCTGCTCGACCAGCGCAGGAAATTGCACAACTCGGGATTGGGGAAATATTTCCACCATATCGAGGTGATGTCCGACAAGCAGGAGGAAGACTATACCGATTTGGTAAAACGCCTTGACATTCTGCCTTCTGAATTCCTGATGATCGGAAATTCCTTAAAATCGGACGTATTACCGGTTCTGGGTATCGGCGGACATGCTTTCCATATTCCTTTCCATACGACCTGGGCGCACGAACGGATTGACCATAAAGTGGAGCACGCCAATTTCAGGGACTTTGAAAAAATCACCGATGTCTTATCGCTTTTCCAATAATGAAAACCCTTTTTGATATCGAGAACTGGCCCAGGAAGGAACATTTCCATTTTTTCAGGAAATTTGACGAACCTTTTTTTGGTGCCGTTGTCGAAATCGACTGTACGAAAGCCTATGCCAACGCAAAACTTTCGGGCAGTTCTTTTTTTATTCATTACCTGCACAAAACGCTGGTTGCGGTAAACGCTGTAGCACCTTTCCGTTACAGGATTGCCGATGACCACATATTCGTTTGGGATCGCATTGACGGTTCTGCAACCATCAGCCGCGAAGACGGTTCGTTTGGGTTTTCGCTGATTGAATTCGACGCCGATTTTAAAGTGTTTTCTGAAAAAGCGCTGGTTGAAATCGAGCGTGTCAAATCTACGCCCGGGCTTTTCACACGGTCTTTCGACGACGACAACCTGATCCATTTCTCTGCGATTCCGTGGGTCGATTTTACTTCACTTTCGCATGCGCGCAGCTTTGCCTTCCCCGACAGCTGCCCGAAAATCTCTTTTGGAAAAATGAAGGTCTCCGAAAACGGAAAACGCACGATGCCGATGTCGGTTCATGTGCACCACGCCTTAATGGACGGTTTTCATGTGGGCCAGTTTGTGGATGCCTTTCAGTCCGAAATGAATCAATAAAAAGGGACAAACCGAAATTTGTCCCTCTCCACCTAAATTTATTTGCCGCCCAGCAGCAGCAGTTCGTTGACGACGACTTCTGTCATGTATTTTTTCTGTCCGTCTTTATCGTCGTAGCTTTTGTGGACGAGTTTGCCCTCGATGGCAATCTCTTTTCCTTTGGCGACGTATTTCTCGATGATCTCAGCGGTTTTTCCCCAGGCAACAACCCGATGCCATTGGGTTTCTTCTACTTTTTCGCCTTTGTCGTTGCGGTAAATCTCGTTTGTGGCGAGTGTGAGTGTGGCGAGCTTGCGGTCGCCTTCAAAATTTTTGATTTCCGGATCGTTGCCTACATGTCCGATCAACTGTACTTTGTTTTTTAATGCATTCATGGCTTGTAAAAATTTAAATGGTTTATAAATATCGTGATGACTTTGTTTTGAGTCAACAGGGCAAAGATGCGGAAGCCACTTGAAATTATTCGGTAGCTAACTGTTTAATTTCGTTTGTAGTTGTTTGTAACCGTTTGCAAATGGAAATTAATTTGTTATATTTGATTGATTTTAAGTTTTTTAAGAACCAATAAACAACTTAGCAGACTGCCCTAGCCCGGATAGCAGCGGAAATCCTTTTTTGAAGCGTCAGTTCGCGTGCGCTTGCAAAGCGCGTATAGAGAATCGCTTCAAAAAAGATTGCAGCATATAGCCGGAATAGCTCCTGAATCTGCTTCCCGAAAAACCGATGACAAAATCCTGTTTGGAATGCGGCGAGAAAATTGTTGGGCGCGAGGACAAGAAGTTCTGTAGTGACGGCTGCCGCAATGCCTACAACAACAAGATCAACAAGGACAGTAATAATTTTATGCGCAACGTCAACAACAAGCTGCGCAAGAATTACCGAATCTTATCTGAGCTGAATGCTGACGGGAAATCCAAAACCACCAAAAACAAGCTGCACAGTAAAGGATTCGACTTCGATTTCTTTACGAATATCCTGCAGACCAAAACCGGCAATACCTATTATTTTGTTTATGACCAGGGCTATCTGCTGCTGGAAAATGATTTTTACATGCTCGTCAAAAAAGACATTTAACCCCAATCTTCCTGACATGAAAAAAAACGACTTCTCCATACTATCCGCACTTTTCATAATAGCGGTTTTGGGCCTAATTTATTTTACGATCATGCCGCAGTGGCTACCCGGCGCAGAAGGCCCGCTTTCTGAATTCTCTTCCAAAAGGGCGCTCGGACAAGTGAAAGCCATCGCCAAAGCGCCGCATTATATCGGATCGGAAAACCATGAGGCTGTTGCCCAATATTTGCAGAAAGAACTGCAGCAATTGGGACTTGAAACCAAAATTCAGGAAGGCACGACATTGTCTGATTGGGGCAATCTGGTGAAATCGAAGAATATCATGGCGCGGATCAAGGGTTCTGACAATTCGAAGGCGCTGTTGCTGCTCTCGCATTACGACAGTGCGCCGCATTCGTATTCTTTTGGCGCCAGCGATGACGGTTCGGGCGTTGCGACGATTCTGGAAGGCCTGCGTGCTTTCCTGCACAACAAGACGCCGCATAAGAACGACATTATCGTACTTTTTTCGGATGCCGAAGAGTTGGGACTGAACGGTGCGGCATTGTTCGTTACCCAAAGCGAATGGGCGAAAGACATCGGCCTTGCCCTCAATTTCGAGGCGCGCGGCACTGCCGGTCCGGGTTATATGCTGATGGAAGTGAACAACGGGAATGCCGCCATGGTCAAAGGATTTTCGGAAGCGAATGCCGATTATCCG
>DATHGE010000046.1:0-4247 GCA_035317805.1 Flavobacterium sp.
CGAAGGAGAAGAAGATGCCGATATCATCAATGCCGGAAAGCAAACGATCACCACATTACCCGGGGCGAGTTTCTTCGATTCGGCATTCAGTTTCGGCATGATCCGCAGCCAACATGTAGATCTGACGATTCTTGGCGCAATGGAAGTGGCAGAAAACGGCGATATCGCCAACTGGAAAATTCCCGGCAAAATGGTCAAAGGCATGGGCGGCGCAATGGATCTGGTCGCTTCGGCCGAGAACATTATCGTGGCCATGATGCATGTGAACAAAGCCGGCGAATCCAAAATACTAAAACGCTGCACATTGCCATTAACCGGCGTAGGCTGCGTGAAGAAAGTAGTGACCGAACTGGCCGTGATGGAGATTACGCCAAACGGATTCAAATTGTTGGAACGGGCGCCGGGCGTTTCAGTGGAACACATTATCGCTTCAACCGAAGCAGAACTGATTATCGAAGGCGAAATTCCCGAAATGATAATCGATTAAACCATCATCATAAATATAGAAACCCGCAAAAGTCTTAATGATTTTTGCGGGTTTTTCTTTTAGACGCCAAACTGATTCAAATGATGGTCTAAATGTTTGAACAGCAAAATTCCCCATTCCTCATTCGTCATCGTGCCGAAAAAAGGATGTTTCTTGTTCACGAGCACTTGCGCTCCCATGGTTCCGAATTTATCGACAAGGCTTAAGAGCACTCGTTTTTCCTTTTCGAAATCTGGTGTTGAAACGACGCGGAATTCGGGCGCTGTTGGCAGGTTTCTTTTAAATTCATCATTCTTCAGGAAACTGTTTTTGGCCATTTTCCCAAACAGGAAACCGACAAGGCTTCTTTTCAGGATGAGCTTTCCGTCGGCTACATCAAGTGGTTTCTGGCAATGCAGCACTACTTGCGAAGCGGTCATTTTTCCCCATATCGGAGTAGTTCCGGAGGTAAGGTCTTGTAGTCTTGTCTGTAATTTGAGGTTTTCTTCCTTGTTAAAAATATTCATGTTGGTAGATTTTGATTTGCTTTTGCCTGCCCGTATCGGATCGGGCGATGATTATTTCTTAGTAAACATTCTATAGAGATTGTTACGACTGCTATTGATTTGTTTCATAGAATTCCGGTTAGAAAAACCAGCTCGCCACAAACACCGCCGCAATCACACAGATCAAATCTACGAGAAGCATCGTCCCGAGCACATAGCGCGTGTTTTTAATCTTAACCGAACCGAAATAGACAGCGATGACATAAAACGTGGTTTCGGCGCTGCACTGAAAAATACAGCTCAGTCTTCCGGTAAAAGAATCCGGGCCGAAAGTGCGCATCGAATCGATCATAAATCCGCGGGAACCGCCCGAACTGAATGGACGCAGCATCGCCACCGGCAAAGAATCGGTGATTTCCTTGCTCATACCCATATGCGAAAATATAAAGGAAATCCAGTCGCTGATAATTTCAAACAAGCCGCTGTTCCTGAACAGCGAAATGGCCACCAACATACCCAAAACATATGGAAATATGGTGACTCCGGTCTTAATTCCGTTATTGGCACCCGAAACAAACGAATCAAAAATCGTCGTATCAACAGCCGTAAATTTTTTCTCGTGTATAAAAGAAAATACCAACGTAAATCCGATGATCGCCACGAGCATCAATCCCGAAAGGTTGGCGGTGAAATAGTTTTTTGAAACCAGGTCGAGATGGTTGATGTACATCATCAAACCGATCACTGCGGCCACCAGCGTAAACAAAGCAATAACCAGTGAGGCACTTTTAAAGTTGATTTTCTGCCTGATCCCGACAATCAGGAATGCCGCGATGGTTCCGATGAAAGAAGTGATGATGCATGGAAGCATCACATCGGCGGGATTGCTCGCGTTTTCTGCCGCACGGTAACCGATAATCGACGTTGGGATTAAAGTGAGCCCGGCCGCATGAAGGCACATGAACATAATCTGGGCATCCGACGCTTTTTCCTTTTCGGGGTTCAGCGTTTGCAGGCTTTCCATGGCTTTGAGTCCGAATGGCGTCGCAGCAGAATCCAACCCTAAAAAATTGGCTGCAAAATTCAACGTCATGTAGGAGATTGATTCGTGGTTTTTAGGGATGCTCGGGAAAATCTTGACGAAAACCGGACTCAATCCTTTGGCCAGTTTTTCGGCAGCACCTGAAATAATCAGCAGTTCCATCAATCCACAGAAAAAAGCGAGGTAGGCAATAAGTGGGATAATGAGGTCGAGCAGTGTATTTTTACAGGTCGGCAGCAATCCGTCAGATTTTTGGATGCCGCTGAAAATCCTGACGGTTTTGCTTTTGAATACATAAGTCGTATCGGGATCTGAAGTATTTTTATTGATGACGATGGTCTGTTCGGGCGCTTTTTCGATGCTGTCTCTGATGAACACCGGCACCTGGTTCAGGTACTTTTCCGACATTAAGATCGGTTCGTCCTTTTTCCCGTTCAATATAAAATCTATCGTGTAGCTGTTGCCGGAAAACAAACCAATGATAATAAATGCAATGGAAGAAATAAAAATAGCCAGCCAGAACCTACTTAAAACCATATCCTCTTTTTTTCGTAAATGTAACATTAATCGACTTCGAAATGAAATATTTTTATAGCATTCCAAACAAGTAACCCGAACAATTTGTACAAAGCAACCCTTTCCATTTTTGCGCATCTATAGGATTTAGCACACAAATCCGGAGAACAAACGTTAATTTTATATATACCTGATTAATAAATAATGGTGTTGCCAACAAATCCCTATATTTGGAAAAATTTTTAAAATCTCAAATCTTATTTCGTGAAAAATACATATTCTTTTACCTTGAAATTGGTTTTCGCAGTAGTGCTTTCCATTACAAATCTCACCGCCTTTTCTCAGACTGAAAAGCAAAGGAAGCAAATCCAAAGCACTTACGATATTGCGAAAATCGAAAAGCTTAAGGCCGAATACACCCAAAAATTCCAAACCGAAAAAGCCAATGCCATTGCGCTCGCAAAGCAAAAAGGCTGGGAAATTTACAGAAAAAACAGCAACGGCACTTTTGACGAACTGATGTCGGTAACTCCCGACGGCAAGCCAATCTATTATTCCCTTGACAATGTAAATGCGGCCAAATCGACGCGTGCGAATACCCTAAATTCAGGTGGAATCTTAGGATTGCAGCTCGACGGGCAAGGCATGTTTTCGGGCGTTTGGGATGGCGGACCGGTTCGCACGACGCACCAGGAATTTGGCGGAAGGGTAACTGTCAGCGACGGCGTAACGGCGTTGGTAGATAACAGCTTCCACGCCACGCACGTAACAGGAACCGTTTGTGCAGCAGGCGTACAGGCCAACGCAAAAGGGATGGCTTCACAGGCGACCGTAAAGACTTTCGACTGGAATAACGACAATGCCGAGGTGTTGGCGGAAGCCGAAAACGGGCTTTTGTTGTCCAACCATTCCTATGGGATTCCACTGGAGAGTGTTCCGGGAAACTGGTATGCCGGCGCTTATTCCGGACCTGCATTTGTTTGCGACCAGCTTGCGCGTGCCGTACCTTATTACTTGATGGTAGCCTCTGCAGGAAATGACGGAAACGTGACCAATCCTGCCCCCATGACCACTGGTTATGACAAGCTTACCGGAAATAAGAATGCGAAAAATATCCTTGTCGTTGCCAACTGCCAGGATGCCAATGTGGACGCGCAGGGAAATCTGATCAGCGTTTCAATCAACTCCAGCAGCAGCGAAGGCCCGACGGATGACAGAAGGATCAAACCGGATATTACCGGAAACGGTTCGGGATTGACTTCATCAACTTCAACAAGCGACAGTTCTTATGGCTCTTTATCGGGCACTTCAATGGCTTCGCCGAATGTCATGGGAACATTGATGCTCGTGCAGCAGCACTACAATAACGTTAACAACCGGTTCATGAAAGCGGCCACCTTAAAAGGTCTGGCCTGCCATACCGCCGATGACAAAGGAAAAACCGGACCTGATCCTGTTTGGGGTTGGGGATTGCTCAACGCAAAGAAAGCGGCAGAAACCATCACCGGCAACGGCCTTACGTCATGGGTTTCGGAAGAAACTTTACACCAAGGCGAAACTTTTACCTTTACCGCACAATCCGACGGCGTGAATCCTTTGTTGGCTTCCATTTCGTGGACGGATGTTCCGGGCCCGATAAATGACGGGAATCTCAACAGCGCGACCCCGGTATTGGTCAACGATCTCGACATCCGCATTACAAAAGACGGCAACACCT
>DATHGE010000047.1:0-7907 GCA_035317805.1 Flavobacterium sp.
GAAAGTGGCCGATGTCGTCATGTTTACGGGCGGCGACCAGTTGCGTCTGACGTCGATTTTGGGGGGAACGGAATTCCACGATATCCTGCTCGACAAATACCACAACGAAGATTTTATATATGCCGGGACTTCTGCGGGAGCGGCGGCGGCGTCTAACAATATGATTTACCAAGGCAGCAGTAGCGAGGCTTTGCTCAAGGGCGAAGTGAAAATTACGAGCGGCCTGGGACTGATTGACGGTGTGATTATCGATACACATTTTGTACAGCGCGGCCGGATTGGGCGTTTGTTTCAGGCGGTTGTCGGGAATCCAAAAGTACTCGGAATCGGGCTTGGTGAGGACACAGGATTGCTGATTAAGCACAACACGCAGATGGAAGCGATCGGTTCGGGGCTTGTCATTTTGGTTGACGGACGCGAAATTAAGGATACGAATCTGACGCAGGTCGAATTGGGCCAGCCGATTTCGATCAACCATTTGGTGACGCATGTCATGAGCAAATACGACACGTTTGATCTGAAGACGTTCAAGATGTACATCAAATCGTCGCAATACGCGCAGGATTTGCCGTTTACGAAGGAAGACATCGATTCTGAAAAGAAAGTATAATTATGAAAGTCATCATCCACGGCGGATTTTTCTCTGAATCTTCGACGAATCATGAAACCAAAGTCGCAAAACAGCAGGCTTTAGAACGCATTTCCAGGCAATCTTTTGAGTTTTTGAAGACGCATTCGGCTGTGGAAACGGTCGTTTATGCCGTTACATTATTGGAAGATGACGAACTGTTTAACGCAGGCATCGGTTCACAGATACAGAGCGACGGGAAAATCAGGATGAGCGCGGCTTTGATGGATGGGGAAACCCAGAAAATGAGCGGCGTGATTAACATTGAAGAAACCAAAAACCCAATTCTGGTGGCGAAAGTGCTGCAGGATTTTGACGATAAGGTCTTGGGCGGAAACGGAGCAACGGGCTTTGCAAGGAAGCATGGTTTTGAGCCGTTTTCTACCGAAATTCCACAACGGCGTTCAGAGTATGAAGCCAAGTTGGCTTCGACCGGAACAGGAACGGTTGGTTGTGTCGTTTTGGATGCAAACGGAAAAATCGCCGTTGCGACTTCTACCGGCGGGAAAGGATTTGAGATTCCGGGTCGGATTTCGGATTCGGCTACCGTGGCCGGAAATTACGCGAATGCCTTTTGTGGCGTGAGCCTGACCGGTGTTGGCGAAGATATTGTGAGCAATGCGACAGCGGCGAAAATTGTAACGCGCGTTACGGATGGATTTTCCTTGGAGGAAGCGTTTGACAAAACCTTTGCGGAATTGAAAGAAATTGACGGTTTTGCGGGCGCGATAGCGGTTGACAAAAACGGAAATATGTACCATCAGGATTCCTATCCGAGTATGGTTTTTGGGAGTTTTGACGGGAACAAATTTGAGACTTTTGAATAGGTGATTGAACGCGGATTTTGCGGATGATGCAGATTGACGCGGATTTCCAGGTTAGAGAAAAAAGTTAGCCACGAATTTCACTAATTTTCACGAAAAAATAATTCGTGTATAATTCGTGAAATTCGTGGCTTTTAAATTTCTGCTTGCAAAACATCTGCGAAAATCTGCATCATCCGCAAAAGTGGTATTGGAACAAGAACAGAATGCAGCGCTTCTATCCAAAAGATCGACATTTATTGTTTGACAATTTTCATACTGTGGCTGCGGTACTGCATAAAATACATTCCCGATGGTAGTGCAGAAATATCGATTGCTCCCGATTCGATTTTGTTTTCGCTTATCTTTCTTCCCTGCAAATCAAAAATGGTTGCGGTATAAACGGCACCATCCGATGTATCGCGGATGTATACGATTCCGGCAGTTGGATTCGGATAAAAGGAAATTTGGCTGTTGGTAAAAGCATCCGTACTCAACATCGTGCAGTTGAGGAAGACGGCAATATTGCTTGCGTCAAATGCGCCATCGTTGTAATAAGAAGAGATGACATCAATCGAGCCATTGTTGTCAAGATCGCCTGATGCGACATCCATACCGGCATATTGTCCCGATGAGAAATACATTGGTGCGTCGAAATTTCCGGCACCATCGCCGAGAAAAACCTCAAGATCGTTGCCGGTAGTCACAGCGATGTCCTGATGTCCGTCATTATTGGCATCTAACGCAATCCCGTTAGCCGGAAAATCAAATACATCAATGGGCGCTGAAGCGGTAAAAGCCCCGGTGGCAGTTCCAAAGATAATCCATACGCCCTCGGACGTCGTATCGGTTACAAACAGATCAGTATATCCATCTTCATTAAAATCGGCACCATCAATTGAAAGAGGGTATTCGCCTACCAGATAATAAGCTGGTGCTGCAAAAGTGGCAGGCCCGGTCGAGAGTATGACTATAATCCTTCCCGAATCGATGCTGCTGATGGCGACGTCCGGATAGGCATCGGCATTGAAATTCCCGACAAAAACTTCCTGAGACCGGCCATATGAATTCACCGGCGCCATAAGCGTAAATGTTCCGGAGCCGTCGCCAAGCGCGATGATGAATTTTCCGTTTGCAGAGATGACCAGATCCTGATGGCTGTCGAGGTTGAAATCGGCAGACGCCACTCCTTTTGCCGGCCAAACGCCTAGCGGGATTGCAATGCTGGTTGCCGGTGAAAAGTATCCGCCGCCTGTACCCAATAATATCGAAATGGAATTTCCGTCGTCATTAGACGTGACGATGTCTGGGATGCCGTCCTCGTTGTAATCGGCCTGCGTCATAAAAAGCGGATTGCTTCCCACCGCATTTACCGGGTTTCCAGCCAGGGGCGCAAAAGTGCCGTCGCCGTTTCCGGCCATAATCCTTACAACATTTTCAGAATCCACAGGAAAGGGCGCGGTCGAAACGGCTGCATAGTCCAGGATGCCGTCGCCGGTAAAGTCATGGGCAATGATACTGTATGGGTATTTTCCCGTCACATAATCGACATTGTTGTTGAGGCAAAACTGTTCCTGTTCCTGTGTCTGTGCAAATAATCCGATAAAAGAAGTACAAATGGCAAGTGTAATTTTTTGTCTCATGATTGTAGAAGTTATTTCCCATAAAGATAAATATTTTTTAAAAATATATTATAAATAATTGATATTGAGTTGATAATAAATGCAATCGATATTCGAGGTTACAAAGGCGGGTATGGCTTTTGGAGCTTTTGACGGGAAAATTTTGAGACTTTTGAATAAAAATTGAACGCAGATTGATACTGATTTGCGCGGATTTCCAGGTTTTCGAAAAAAAAGCCACGAATTTCACTAATTATACACGAATTATTTTTCGTGAAAATTAGTGAAATTCGTGGCTTTTAAATTAGAAGCGATTAGACTTCTGCTTTGCGAAGCATCTGTGAAAATCTGTGTCATCCGCAAAATCCGCGTTCCATTTTACAAATGTTGTCCGCCCGAAACCTCAATTCGCTGCGCATTGACCCATCGCGCATCATCCGTACAGAGAAACGCCACCACGCCACCGATATCATCCGGCAAACCAACACGACCTAATGCCGTTTCGCCGGCAATCATTGCATTCAATCCCGCATTATCGCGAACAGCGCCGCCGCCAAAATCGGTTTCGATCGCACCCGGAGCCACGATATTAACACGGATTCTGCGTGCTCCCAATTCCTTCGCCTGGTATTTTGTGAGTGTTTCCATTGCGCCTTTCATACTGGCATAAGCCGCATAGCCGGGCAAACTGAAACGCGCCAGACCGGTAGAGATATTGACGATTCCACCGCCGTCGGCAAGGTAAGGCAAGGCTTCCTGCGAAAGGAAAAATGGTCCTTTAAACTGGATTTTCACCAAAGAATCAAATTGTTCTTCGGTGGTTTCTGCGAAAGGCGCATAAATTCCGATTCCGGCGTTGTTGACCAGGAAATCGAATTTGTCCGTATTGAATTTTGATTGCAGTATGTTGTATACCTTTTCAAAAAAAGCAGCGAAGCTTTTGGAATCATCCACGCTGAGTTGGATGGAAACTGCCTTCTGCCCGAGTTTTTCGATTTCCGAAACGACTTCAAGCGCTTCAGATTCCTTGCTGTTGTAGGTCAGGATTACGGCGAGCCCTTTTTTGGCGAGTGCCAATGCCATATTTTTCCCGAGTCCGCGGCTGCCGCCGGTTACGAGCGCTATTTTACTTGTCTGTGTCATTTTTATATATTTAGATTGTTGTTTATTTTTTTGAATTAAAAATCTGTTCCGACACTTGCGTCTTTCCACGTTTCCAATTCTTTGCCGATGGCTTCGATTTTATTTTTTGCCATGTTGAATGAATCGGTTCCGAGGAATAGGTAGCGGCAGATTGGTTTCATCGGCTGCATTGATAATGGCTGCGGCGCCTTTTTCAGGGTCCCCGGGTTGGTTGCTGTCGATTTCATTCTGGTACAGCTGTTGCGAATCGAGGCTTTATTTTTTAGAGAACTTGTCGAGCAATTCCTTTTCCTGCCTACTCAGGCTATCGATTCCTTTGCGCGAGATTTTTTCGAGAATGCGGTCGATTTCCTTTTTCTGTTCGGCTTGTTTGGCATTGTAGGCGTCGTCTTCGGTGTAGTATTTCTTTTGGGTTTTGAAAGGCGAATTCCCGGCAAAGAGGTTTGTTTTTTTGATGACCAGGTAAATCACAAGGATCAGAATGACGATGATGACGAAATTTCCCATGTTTCTTGGTAGGTGCTTTTTTTCCCAAATATAGATAATATTCATTTTTTATGGATCATGTTTAAAAGGATTTTAAGAGTAAAGGTTTTCGGATTCGTGTTTGCGTAAGGGATAGCAGTAAAGCGCCGTGCGCTGCGAATAGCCCGACCCGCAGGGTTACGCCATAAAAAAACCACTGCTTTCGCAATGGTTTCTGATGCAAATGGATTTTGATTTTTAAGAAGCGCGCATTCCGGTTGTAATGGCCATGCGGTTCCAGGCGTTGATGGTGATAATCATCATGATGATTTCGGCGAGGTATTTTTCATCGAAGAAACGCGCGGCATTCTGGTAGGTTTCGTCTTTGACATGGTTGGCGATGAGTGTCACTTCTTCGGTCAGAGCGAGGATGGCCTGCTCTTCTTCGGTGAAATAATCGGCTTCACGCCAGGCGCTGATCAGGAAAATGCGCTGCTCGGTTTCGCCCAGTTTGCGCGCCTCTGCCGTGTGCATGTTGATACAGAACGCACAGCCATTGATTTGGGACGCGCGGATTTTGATGAGCTCTTTGTGTAACGGTTTAAGGGAAGTGGAAGCGATGTATTTTTCCAACCCGAGTAAGGCATTATACGCTTCGGGAGCGGTTTTCTGCATGGAGATTCTTGTTTGCATTTTGTTGTTTTTTAAAGTTTGATACAAAGTTAGGGCGCATCGTTTTAAAAAAACTTGAAGTAGATTAAGAAAGTGCTGGAAGAAAAAGAAGCCAGAGCCAAGAAGCAGGAAAATAAAAAAATAAGAGGCAGGAAATGAAAAATATGATTTATAAGACAAACACTTTAGAGTAGTCTTGCTTCTTGGCTCTGGCTTCTTTTTCTTCAGGCTTTTCCGGCGCGGATCTTACTCATAAATTCCGGGGAAAAATCGAGATAGGAGGCAAGCATGTATTGCGGAACGCGTTGCACGAATTCGGGGAACATGGCGTTCATGTGGTGGAAACGCTCTTCGGCCGACATGGTGAACAGGTATTTGATGCGGACCTGTGACGCGCCAAAGGATTTTTGCATCACGAGCCGGAAATACCGTTCGAGTTTCGGCACTTTTACCAGAAGTTCTTCCATGGCCTGTTTTTCGATGCTGATCACTTCGGAATTTTCGATGGCCTGGATGAAGAAATTGGACGGCGCATGGTTCTGGAAACTGAGGAAATCGGTGATCCACCAATTTTCAATCCCGAACTGGATCGTCTGTTCGACGCCTTTTTCGTTGATGATGTATTGGCGGAAGCAGCCCTTGGTGATAAAATACTGGGCATTGCAGATTTGGCCTTCTTTGAGAAGGTGCTCCTTTTTCACGACTTTATGCAGGTCGAGATAGGTGAGCACCGTATCAATTTCTTCGTCATCAAGCTTGATGAATTTGTCGATATGTTCGAGAAGTTTCAGGTACATTTTGCATGAATTGATTCCTGCAAATATAATTCTTTAAATGATTACGACAACTTTTCCGCGTGTCCTTCCGGATTCGATTTGTGTATGCGCGTCACGCAGTTTGTCGAATGGGAAAACCTGTGAAACTTCGGCTTTGAGTTGGCCCGATTTGAGCCATTGGGCGATTTGCTTCATATCATTCCCATTGCTGGCAACCATTTCGAAACCGATTGTCACCTGATGCGCTTTCCCTTTAGCCACGATTTCTTCATTGAATCCTGCTGACGGAATGGTGATGATTGTGCCGCCTTTGCGGACAGTCTGTATGGTGCGCTCCAAAGTTTCGCCCGAAAGCGTATCCAAAACAAAATCGAGATTTTTCGCAACATTTTCGAAAGGCTGTTTCGTGTAATCGACGATTTCGTCGGCGCCAAGGGATTTTGCGAAAGCGATATTTTTTTCAGAAACCGTAGCGGTGACATGCGCGCCCAGGATTTTTGCAATCTGTACCGCAAAATGCCCGACACCGCCAGCGGCTGCATGGATAAGGATTTTGTCGCCCGGTTTGAGATGTCGGCTCAAAATCTGATAAGCGGTCAATGCGGCGAGCGTAGCGGCTGCGGCTTCTTCGTGTGAAATGTTGGAAGGTTTCAGTGCGAGATGCGATGCCGGAGCGGCGACATATTCGGCGTAGGCTTTTCCGTGGCCGGGGAAATTGATCATCCCGAAGACCGCGTCGCCGGGTTTGAATCCGGTTACATCGGAACCGACCGATTCAACAATTCCCGAGACATCCCAGCCGAGGATGATCGTTTCGAAATTTTCCCTCAAATTGGCATACATGCTTTTTCCAAGGCGTGTCTTGATATCGACCGGATTGATGGAAAGCGCTTTCACTTTGATGAGCACTTCATCTGCGGAAGGCGTTGGTTTTTCTAGATTTTCGATTTGAAGCTGTTCGACCGAACCGGCTTCTTTTAAAACATATGCGTCCATGATTATATACTATAAAAATTATAGTACAAATGTAAGCCCTATTTTTTACCTTTGCAATAACTATCCAAAAGGATAGATTAAAATTATGGGACTGGTATTTGAAAAAGAGCTGTACAAGATTGGCGAAAACCTTTATCCGTGCACGACGAGCATCACAATGGATTACATCGGAGGCAAGTGGAAAATGGTGATTTTATTCCATTTGAAGAACGGGAAAAGGCGTTATAACGAACTTCGGAAAACCATGCCGATGGTGACCGAACGCACGTTGAGCCTGCAATTGAAACAGATGGAAGAAGATGGCATTGTAAAACGGGAAGTGCTTAATGAAAAGCCGCCGTTGAAAGTGGAGTATTCGCTGACGGATTTTGGGAAAACTTTAATTCCGTTATTGGAAATGCTTGCGGATTGGGGAAGCGGCGTGGCGAAAGAAAAGGCAACGGTTGTGTGTATTAAGGATATGAAAGTTCCGATGTAAAGGGTTGTGTTTGCGTTAAGGATTGCAGCGGAAATCCTGTCATTTGCGAATAGGAAACCGCAACAGATTGCTTCACTTTGTTCGCAATGACAGATTGCAGCGGAAAGCCTGACCCGCAGGGAACGCCCTACCTGGAAATTATAAACTTGCCTGTTTTCATTACCCTTGATCCACTTCTCAGAACGTAAAAATAATTGCCTGTAGCAATGTCGTATTGTTTTGTAAAGCTTTTCCCGAGTTGGTCTATGTTGAATTTATCGATCAGTTTCATACCCATATCATAGATTTCGATGCTATTGTTCCGGGATGTTTCGGGTAAGTCTA
>DATHGE010000048.1:0-3904 GCA_035317805.1 Flavobacterium sp.
CACCTGAGGCATGGGTACAGGAACAGTTTGTGGCATCAGCCCCGACGGTAATACGGCTGTTGGATTTTTCGTTGAATGGGGATGGGGTGCAGTTTTCACGCCTTTTATATGGACGGCTACAGATGGAATCCGCAACATGAACGCATACGTTTCTGAAACCATGGGCATCGATATGGGTGGCAACACGATTTTCAGTTCAAACAACATGTCGTTAGATGGAAGATATGTTGCTGGTTGGGGATTGAATTTTGATACCAACCCAATGTTTGGCGATACGTTTGCATTCCGTCTTGAATTGCCTGAAACATTAGGCGTTAAAGAAGAGCATACGCTAGGAGCTACCAATGTGTATCCAAACCCGGTGACTGATATACTGAACATCAGCACTGTTGAAAAAATCAACAGCATTGAAGTGTATAATGTAAGGGGGCAATTGCTATTGAGTGAGAATTCGCCAAACGCGATAACAAAAATCGATATGTCATCCTTTCAAAACGGAATCTATTTCGTAAAAACAATTGCTGACAAAGGTTCAAAAACACACAAAGTGATCAAGAATTAAATGGGTTAATTTATATTAAAATGGTTATTTTAAAATCCCAGGGAATTTTCTTTGGGATTTTTTCTTTTATAGCGCGCTTAAAACTTCGCGCATCGCCTTTGCTTTTAGCAGGCATTCCTCATATTCCTGTTCAGGATCCGACAAGGAAGTTATTGCGCTTCCGACAGAGAAAGAAACATATCGATTTTCTGCGTTGAATAAGATACTGCGGATAACTACATTAAAATCGAAATCGCCTGTTGGTGTAAAATATCCGACTGCGCCGCTGTACAATCCGCGTTTGGTTTCTTCAAGATTTTCAATAATTTGCATCGCCGAAATCTTCGGTGCGCCGGTCATGCTTCCCATCGGAAATGTTGTCCGTATGATCTCAATTACAGCGACTTGCGGCTCAACTTCTGAAACGATAGTTGAAATCAAATGGTGCACTTGCTTAAACGAATACGCGCCGCACAATTCTTCTACTTTCACCGAACCTTTTGACGCCGTGTGCGATAAATCATTGCGGACAAGGTCGACGATCATGATGTTTTCAGACCGTTCCTTTTCGGAAGCGATCAATTCCTGTTTGCTTTTTTCGTCTTCGATTGGATCTGCGCTTCGTTTGGAAGTCCCTTTGATGGGCTGCGAAATAATCCTGTTTTCTTCTTTTTTCAGATACCTTTCGGGTGAAGCCGACATTAAAAACTGCTTATCGTTTTTGAAAAAAACGGCAAACGGCGGTTCCGAAATCGCATTGAGTTTTTGGTAGGTTTCCAGCGGATCGATTATCGCATTTTCTGCAAAAAATTCCATACAGAAATTCGCTTCGTAAATATCCCCGCGATGGATGTGCTCCAGCATTTTGGAGATTTTTTCGAGATAATCTTCTTTCGAAATCCTTTGTTCGATATTTAAATTTTTATATGCATTTCTTCCGGTTTCCGGCATATCTGAAATCGCCTCAAAATCTTCGGCGATTTCATCATCGCACATCTTCAGGTAAGAAATTTCCAATTCATTTCCTTTTAGGAAAAAGAGCTTTTTTGGTTGGAAAAAATACAGATCCGGAAAATCCAATCCGTCAAAATTACGCGAATGCAACGCCTCGGTATCATTTTTCAAATCATACGACAGGTAGCCGAAAAGCCAGTCTCTTGTCGTTTGCTGGTATTGCTTCAAATCCTCAAAAGCATTGTGGTAATCGGTTTTGAGGGAAGTCAGCGCATCAACGGCAAGTACCGCATCATATTCCGAATAGCGCTGCGGATAATCATTACTGTCCAGAAAAACAACCTCGCGGAACTGAGACGCCCAAGCCAGCAATTGGCTTTTGAATAGCTGCGGATTTTCAAGGTGTTTGGTGATTGGCGTTCTCAAGAAATTGGTTTTTACCTTCCAAAATTACAATAAATTTTTCGTCTGTATTCAATCCCGAAAATTTTGGCACAGTTATTAGTGCGGCAACAATTGTGTTAAAAAAATAAAATTCATTTAGGCTTATGATGCAAACATTACTTATTTATTAATCATATACACTAATTTTTAAAAATGAATTTTATGAAAACAATTCCGAAAGCTGGCCTCGCCGTGTTTGTCATCGCACTGGCATTTTCCTGTAAACAAGCCCAGACTCCACAAGAAGAATCCGTCGCAACCGAAGAAGTTGCGGCAGAAAGCAAAGCAACCGCCTCCGATTCCGTCTCTACGATCATCTCCTCCAACGCGGCAGTCGCCGACAAAGACCCAAAGCGGAAATTCGTGCGAACGGCCGACATCAAGTTTAAGGTAAAAAATGTAGCCAAATCGACTTATGCGATTGAAAACACGGTCACTAAATTCGGCGGAATTGTAACCAACACGAACCTGCAAAGCCACATCGACGGGAAACATTCGACCATAGTGAGCCAGGACAGCACGCTCGAAACCACCAAATATACTGTCGAGAACAACATCACCATCCGCATCCCGAATACAAGGCTCGACACCGTAATCAAAACGATACGCTGCGAAGTCGATTTTCTAGATTACCGCGTCATCAAAGCCGACGACGTGGCGTTGAAGATGCTGTCGAACCAACTCGCGCAAAGCCGCACAACAAACCATACCAAAAGACTCGAGAATGACATCGACAGGAAAGGCAAAAAACTAATCGATATCAACGATGCCGAAAACAACATTTTAGACAAACAGGAACAGAAAGACAATGCCGCGATTGAGAACCTGTCGTTGCGCGACCAGGTGAATTTCAGTACGATTACACTGGCACTTTACCAGAACGAGTCGGTGAAGCAGGAATTGGTGGCGATTGAGAAAAACCCGGAAAGCTATGGCAATTTCGGACTTGAAATCCTTGACGGACTCAAAACAGGCTGGTTTATTTTAGAACGCATCATCGCGTATGTCGTACAGTTCTGGTCGTTGTTCCTGCTGGCGTTCCTCGGAATATTCATTTACAGAAAATTGAGGAAGCAAAAACCTTTGACAATTGATAATTAACAATTGATAATTATTTGAATTTCGGGCAATTTCCCTAGCCCCGATTGAAGTGTAAATCCTTTTTGTTTTTTCTTTAAAAACAAAAAGATTGCAGCGAAAAGCGGGATCAGCTCCTGAAAAAGAAAGATCAAGAGACAAGTTTCATTACGAAAAATAAAAACCGATTATTCCAGCAACTCCGGAAAATCGGTTTTTTTTCTCACAATCAGCAACGTTATCAATTATCAATTGTTAACTGTCAATTATTTTACATATGAATCGAACGCTTATCCGTAGCGTCCAAAGCCGCTTCTTTGACCGCTTCGGCATAAGTTGGATGCGCGTGCGACATTCTGGCGATGTCTTCTGCAGAAGCCTTGAATTCCATTGCGGTTACGGCTTCAGCGATCAGGTCGGCGGTTCTGGCACCAATCATGTGAACACCTAAAACCTCATCCGTTTTGGCGTCGGCCAATATTTTTACGAAACCGTCGGTATCGCCGCTGGCACGCGAACGGCCAAGCGCTTTCATCGGGAAACTGCCCACTTTATAATTCACGCCCGCTTCTTTGAGTTGCTCTTCGGTTTTCCCGACTGCGGCAACCTCGGGCCAGGTATAAACGACGCCCGGAATCAGGTTGTAATCGATATGCGGTTTTTGTCCGGCTAAAATTTCTGCCACCATGACGCCTTCTTCTTCGGCTTTGTGTGCGAGCATCGCGCCACGAACGACATCGCCGATTGCGTAGATATTTGGGATATTGGTTTGCAGATGGTCGTTGACATCCACCATGCCTCTTTCAGTGATCTTCACGCCTGCTTTGTCAGCGGCCAATCCATCGGTGAATGGTTTGCGTCCAACAGAAACGAGCGAATAATCGCCTT